>DATHMA010000111.1:0-5381 GCA_035487555.1 Bradyrhizobium sp.
GTCGGCTTCGGCTGCACCACCTGCATCGGCAATTCCGGTCCGCTGCCGGAAGAGATTTCGAAGTCGATCAACGACAACGGCATCGTGGCCGCGGCCGTGCTCTCCGGCAACCGCAACTTCGAAGGCCGCGTCAGCCCCGACGTGCAGGCGAACTATCTCGCCTCGCCCCCGCTGGTCGTGGCGCATGCGCTCGCCGGCAGCGTCACCAAGAATCTCGCGACCGAGCCGCTCGGTGAAGGCAAGGACGGCAAGCCGGTGTATCTGAAGGACATCTGGCCGACCGCGAAGGAGATCAACGCGTTCGTGAAGAAGTACGTCACCGCGCAGATCTTCAAGAAGAAATATGCCGACGTGTTCAAGGGCGACACCAACTGGCGCAAGATCAAGACCGTCGACAGCGAGACCTATCGCTGGAACATGTCCTCGACCTATGTGCAGAACCCGCCTTACTTCGAGGGCATGAAGAAGCAGCCCGATCCGGTCGTCGATGTCGTCGATGCGCGCATCCTCGCCATATTCGGCGACAAGATCACCACCGACCACATCTCCCCGGCCGGTTCGATCAAGCTGACCTCGCCCGCCGGCAAATTCCTCAGCGAGCACCAGGTGCGTCCTGCCGATTTCAACCAGTACGGCACGCGCCGCGGCAACCACGAAGTCATGATGCGCGGCACCTTCGCCAACATCCGCATCAAGAACTTCATGCTCAAGGGCGCTGACGGCAATATTCCGGAAGGCGGCCTCACCAAGCACTGGCCCGATGGCGAGCAGATGTCGATCTACGACGCCGCCATGAAGTACCAGATGGAGAATGTCCCGCTGGTGGTGTTCGCCGGTGCCGAGTACGGCAACGGCTCCTCGCGCGACTGGGCCGCGAAGGGCACCCGCCTGCTCGGCGTGCGTGCGGTGATCTGCCAGAGCTTCGAGCGCATCCATCGCTCTAACCTGGTCGGCATGGGCGTGTTGCCGTTAACCTTTGAGGAAGGCGCTTCCTGGTCTTCGATTGGCCTCAAGGGCGACGAAAAAGTAACCATTCGCGGCCTGCAGGGCGATCTGAAGCCGCGCCAGAAGCTCACCGCGGAGATCGTCTCCTCCGACGGCACTCTGCAGCGCGTGCCGCTGCTCTGCCGCATCGATACGCTGGACGAGCTCGACTACTACCGTAACGGCGGCATCCTGCACTATGTGCTGCGCAAGCTTGCCGCATAGTGTGCAGTGCAACCGCGGGCTCACTGCGAAGTGAGTGGAAGCGGATTTGCTCACCGCGAAGTGAATGGCTCCGGATTTGGAGGCGGCCTAAGACAAGGGCCGCCTCCTTGCATTTTGGGGCAAATCATGCCCGTAAAAGTACGGTGGTAGAGTTATGACAACGACGATGGCCTATAATCTGATCTCACGTTGGTCCAGCACGCTGGGCATTTGTGCCATCGTCGCCGTCATCCGTCCCGCCCACGCAGATCCGCGCGCGGTGGTTGAGCTCTTCACCTCGCAAGGCTGCTCGTCCTGTCCGCCCGCCGACAAGGTGATCGGTGAGCTGGCAAAGGACCCGTCGATCATCGCGATCAGCATGCCGATCGACTATTGGGATTATCTCGGCTGGAAGGACACGCTGGCCGACTCGCGTTTCTCGGCGCGCCAGAAGGCCTATTCGCGCGCGCGTGGTGACCGCGAGGTCTACACCCCGCAAGCCGTCATCAACGGCTCGGTGCATGTGATCGGCAGCGACCTCGCCGGCATCGAGACCGCGATCGGGACCACAGCTAAGGAAGCCGGCGTGATGTCGGTGCCGGTGACGATGACGCAGTCCGGCAAGCAGATCACCGTGTCGGTCGCGGCTGCGAACAAGCCGCCGATCGCGCAGCATGGCGAAGTCTGGATCTGCTCGATCTCGAAGGCGATCCCGATCTCGATCGCCCGTGGCGAAAACCGTGGCAAGGAATTGACCTACTACAACGTGGTGCGCAACCTGGTGAAGGTCGGCGACTGGAACGGCAATCCCGGAAGCTGGTCGGTGCCGCTCGACAATGTCGAGCATGACGGCGTCGACGCCGCCGTGGCCTATGTCCAGGATGGCAGCCGCGAGAAACCCGGCCCGATGCTGGGTGCGGCGTATACGCTGCTTCACTAAAAAATCACTCGGCGGGCTCGCTGCCTGATCCTCATGGTGAGGAGCGCGCATTGCGCGCGTCTCGAACCATGCAGGCCCGCGTGTGGAAATATCTCGGCCTTCATCCTTCGAGACGCGCGCTATGCGCGCTCCTCAGGATGAGGGTAGAGATCGGGTGATGGGAAAGAAGGCCGCTGCGGCAGCAACATCCCGGCACAAAAGAAAAAGGACCAACTCACGTTGGCCCAGTGTGGGATTGCTGCGTTAGGTCCGGTCCCGACGATCCCGGGGGGCTGGGGGCTGAGGAATCCGAAACCGAAAGAACCGGACCAACGCAGTATCTTCTTGTCCCAAGCCAGGGCGGCAGGCGATTGGCCGAACTGGGGCGGTATTGTGATTCTTGCTAACGATCCTGTGACGAGCGCAAGGGCAGAAATTTCATCCCGCGCTAGACTCTTGATCGAGCATGATTTTCCTCGTTGAACCGCGGGATTGCTCGGCTGCGCCAGCTTGCGCGGGTAGGTAACCCGCGCCGGCATTTCCGCGTCACGCTGGCATTGGACAATCCGCCGCGTCGGTTCCGTTTTGATTCGCAAAGCGCCTCTTGCGGCAGGCTGCGGTTGGCGCAATCATGTCATTGCCATGACAAGGAGGCTCTCCATGAGTCTGATTTCGGAGGATGCCGATCCAAGCGGAAGTCACGCAGCGGCGCGGGTCGCCGTTGCGAGTCCGATGCCGAACCGGGTGACGTTCAATCGCTTTGAGCTCAATCGAATCCTCAATCTCTACGGCCGCATGGTCGCCGATGGTGAGTGGCGCGACTACGCGATCGATTTCCTGAAAGATCGCGCGGTGTTTTCGGTGTTCCGCCGTTCGTCCGAGGTCCCGATCTACCGGATCGAGAAGGACCCGCGCTTGGCGCGCAAGCAAGGCATGTACAGCGTGATCTCGGCGACCGGGCTGATCCTGCGCCGCGGCCACGAGCTCGACCGCGTGCTGCTGGTGATCGATCGCAAGCTCGCGGTGGTTTAGCCGATCGCGCGCGGTGCGTAGGGTGGGCAAAGGCGCGAAGCGCCGTGCCCACCATGTTGCCTCCACGTCTGTTGAAGTAAAGGTGGGCAACGCTTCGCTTTGCCCACCCTACAAGGGCGCAGGTGTCGCTAATCTCCCGGCACCGTGCCCGCACCCTCACCGAGCGCGAGTTGCATCATCACGGTGTCGAGCCAGCGGCCGAATTTGAGACCGACATTGGGGTGCGTGCCGATCATCCGGAATCCGCAGCGCGTATGCAGGCCGACCGAGCCGGCATTGGCGGAATCGCCGATCACGGCGATCACCTGCCGGTAGCCGCGCTGCTCGCATTCGGCCAGCAGCACTTCCATCAGTTTCAAGCCGACGCCGCGGCGGTGGATGGCGGGCTTGAGATAGATCGAGTTCTCGACGGTGAAACGATAGGCCGGCCGCGGGCGGTAGGGGCCGGCATAGGCGTAGCCGATCACCTCGCCGTCGACCTCGGCCACCAGATACGGAAAGCCGCCATCCATCAGCGCGCGGAAACGACGCGTCATCTCGGCAAGGTCGGGCGGAGTAAGCTCGAACGTCGCGGTGCCGAAGCGTACCGCTTGCTCGTAGATCTCGGTGATGAAGGGTAGGTCGGCCTCGGTGGCGGGCCTGATTTCGGGCGAGGACATGGGGATGAGATTAGAGGCTTCTCGCTGGAGCTGGAAGAGCGAAAACCCATCCCTCATCATTGCGAGCCAACGGGTCCGCGCGGACGCGCGGCCCGGTGACAGGCTCCGCGAAGCAATCCAGGACGTTTCCGCCGAGAGCCTCTGGATTGCTTCGTCGCTTCGCTCCTCGCAGTGACGACGAAGAGACTGCGTACCACCCAAAAACAAAAGCCCCGGCGCAATGGCCGGGGCTCGTGTCTTCGTCAGTCTCTCTCGGATCAGTCGCGCTGGCCGAGCAGCTGCAACAGCAGCGTGAACAGGTTGATGAAGTTCAGGTAGAGCGACAGGGCGCCTGTAATTGCCGCACGCTCTGCCACGTCACCACCGGCCGAGGCGTAGCCGTAGATGTACTCGTTCTTCAGCCGCTGGGTATCCCAGGCGGTCAGGCCCGCGAAAACCAGCACGCCGATGACCGACACGGCGAACTGCAAGAACGTGCTGGCCAGGAACAGGTTCACCAGGCTCGCGATAATGATGCCGATCAGGCCCATGAACAGGAACGAACCCATTCCGGTCAGGTCACGACGCGTGGTGTAGCCGTAAAGGCTGAGCGCACCGAAGGTCGCCGCGGTGATGAAGAACACGCGCACGATCGAGGTATGCGTGTACACCAGGAAGATCGACGACAGCGAAATGCCCATCAGCGCCGAGAACACCCAGAACAGCATCTGGGCGGTCGACGGAGCGAGGCGGTTGATGCCGGCCGAGATGACGAACACCATGGCAAGCGGCGCCAGGATGAACAGCCATTTCAGCGGGCTGACGAACATCGCGTAGCCGAACGGCGTCAGGAACGCGCTGCCGATCTTGGCTGCGGCACCGGACGGATCCGACGTTACCGCCGCCATGTAGACGCCCAGCGCGGCCAAGCCGGTGATGGCAAGGCCAATGCTCATGTAGTTGTAGATGCGCAGCATATAGGCGCGCAGTCCGGCATCGATGGTCGCGGCGTCTGCGCGCCCGGCGACCCGGCCGAAGGGGGAAGTGTAGTTGCGGTCGAGGTCCGACATGGTCGAATGTCCCGTTGGTTGCCCGGCGGTTTCCGCGTTGTAAGCTTCACGTAAGCTTCGCGCCGCCGGCTGGTCGAAATCTATCTCAGATGGCGCAGCGTGCCGACATTAATTTTGTGTCATCAAGCAGCGCTGTCTGACGCGTATGTATTTGGCCCTTTCAAGGGAAACTACCATAGGGCAAATGCGCCGCCACGCGCGGCTGAATGTCGCTTCCGGCGTCCGTTCCCGTTAAAAGCGAGCGCTAAATCCCGTAAAAATATAGATTTCGTAGCGACAATGGCCGACGGCATTGCGTTAACCTTGCCGCGCGACGCTGCTTCCCTTTGTCATAGATTGCGCAGCACGGTGGCCGGCTTCTGGTTCAGCGCGAGCAGCGTGCCGATCAGGCCCAGTCCGACCGTCACGACCAATGCCGCCACCACGACGCCCGCGGCGCTGCTGGCCTGCCAAACAAAGCTCAGGGTCATCAGCCGTGTCACGATGAGGTAGGCCGCGATGGAACCCGCGATGACGCCGAACACCGCGGTGGCG
>DATHMA010000112.1:0-8943 GCA_035487555.1 Bradyrhizobium sp.
AGCAGCGCGGTGCGCAGCGTGAACGACGTCAGCTCGACCTTGCTGAAGGCCGATCCGGAGAAGTGATCGGTGGAAAGGCCGTGCATCGGATCTTCCGAGAAGGTCATCGGGATCGAGGCCTGCGGCTTCACGAAGAACGAGCGCATCTGGGTCATGTCGGTATCGCCCATCATGGTCACCGACATCGCCGTGGTGGCGCTCGGCGCCAGCATTACGATGCGTAGCCAGACATCGCTGCCCCTGGTAGCCGAAAGCCGTGTCGCATTGGCGGCCGGCTCGTCCTCATCCGCGTGCCTGGTCGCGACGGTATTGATCTCGGCCGCGGCGTTCGGATTGCGTGCCTGCGCCAAACGTTGGCCGCGCGGGGGCGGTGCGGAAGCAGCAACAATGTTGGCGCGGTCGGTCGGCGAGGAGGCGGGCGGCGCATAGGCCATCGCCTCGTAGGCGGCCGGCGTAGAAGCGGTCGACTGCGGGTCGGCAGCCTCAAGCGCCTTGCGGGCGCTGACGGCTGCGATCACCTGCGCCGCCGTCGCCTGCTTCGGGGAGGCGGTATCGTCCCAGAAACCACGGGCGTTGATGATGTCGGCAGGAGTTTCCGGCTTGGCAGTCTCCGGCTTGGCCTCGGCCTGGTCGGCGGCTGGAGCCGGCTTCGCCGTTGCCGCCTGCACGATCTGGGCATCAGCCGAGGCGAGCTGGAGCGCGGCAGGGACCGGTGACTTGGCACGCGGGGCCGGGGCAGGCGCAGCAGCCTTTGCGGCGGCCGCGATTGCGGCAGGCGTCGGCTTTTCCTCGGGTACGGCCTCGTCATCGTCGTCGCCGCTGGACTTGCCGCCCTTGAACAGCGCGGCCAGCAACGACGGCTTGCCGATGGTAGCGGCGTCATCGCCATTGCCGCGCTTCTCGATGTCGGCCTTGGCGAGCTCATAGCCCTTCAGCGGTACCCCATCGGTGGGGACATGCACGGTGCGGCCGTCGGGGAACACCTTGGCCAGCTGGTCATGCGTCATCCGCGGCCAATGGCGGATATTGCCGGTGTCGAGATGAACGAAGGGCGATCCCGAGGTCGGATAGAAGCCGACGCCGCCACGCTGCAGGCGAAGGCCGGCAAAGCGGATCTGCTCCAGCGGCACGCCCGGAATATACATGTCCATCGCGTGGCCGAGCATATGCTGGCTGAAGCGCGCCACGCCGGAGGAGCGGCGGCGGAGCATGGCGTTGGTGGCTGGGGAACGGTAGGCGGAGACGATCTGGATCGGCTGCTTGCCGTCGACGTCACGATAGACTTCCCAGAGGATGTCGAAGAGGTGACGGTCCATCACCGTCTGGTCCTGACTGCGCCAGTCGCGGAGATAGTGATTGAGCTGCTTCAGCGCCTCTTCATCATAGCGTCCGTCGCGCTTGAAGGTGACGGTGAGGTCTTCGTTGGAATGGGTGTGGTGGAAGGAGAGCGTGCGGGTCTCGTTCTCGGCGGTCGCATCATGCACCGATCCGGCGCCGACCAGCAGCCACAGCGAGGCGAGACCGGCACAGGTGCCGGCCTTCAGGCCCGATTTGGGCGAAGGCAATGACGTGAAATAGCGTCCGAAATCAATCGGCACGATGAGCCCACCCAGTCGACGAGCGGTTCAAACGAGCTTTCGCCAACCCCCAAGGTCACGGCGAAAGAAAGAATGAACGCTTTCTAAAGCGGGATGGTGAAGGAAACCTTACCAGCCCGCCCCCAAGTTAGGTTTCAGCTAACCCGTCGAGTGTGGCGAAAAAGTGCCCGACGCGTAAACGCGGATGGGGAATGGTTAACGTTAAACGGCCCCGCCGTGTGGCGAGGCCGTTGATTCAACTCTGAAATTCAGTGGACGGCGTGGCCCGCGTTTAGCGGGTGAAAACCCGCCGTTGCGCGGTCTGCCCACGGCGGCCGACCGGAGCCGGCGGCGTCGGCGCCCCTCCGCCGAACAGCCGCTCGAAGAACGACGGCCCGGACGAGCCGCTGTTGCTGGCGAAGCTCACGCCCGGCGGCAGCGTCGTACCGCCCGGCTTGCCGCCATAGCTCGGCTGCGAATGCGCGACCATATTCTCCATGTCGCGGCTGTGCGGCGCCTTCAGCATCGAGATCATGCTGGCATCGCGGCCGTAGACGTCCTTGCGGAGCTCCAGCTTGCCGGCGTCATCCACGAAGGCGGTCTGATAGGTGATGTTGACCGGGATCGGGGTTGGGAATTTCAGGTCGATCTCGCTCTTGCCGTACATGCCGCGGATCCGCTCCGCCGACCATTTCTCGTTGGGCAGCGCGATGTTGAGCAGCACGGAAGCGTACTGATCCGGATATTGCACGCGCATGCAGCCATGGCTGTAGGCGCGCTCAGTCTTCTCGAACAGGTACTTGTCCGGCGTGTCGTGCTGATAGACCAGGAACTTGTTCGGGAAGTTGAAGCGAACGCGGCCGAGCGCGTTGGCTTCGCCGGGCGGCTGCGAGATGTGCACGCTGCCGTCGGGATTCTTGTCGAGCCTCAGGCCCATGCGCTGGAGCACGGTCGGATCCTGCTGCAGGGCCGGCAGATATTCGCCATAGACGATCGACGGCGGCACGTTCCAGGTCGGATTGACGGTGATGTACTTCATCGTCTCGGTCAGAAGCGGCGTGGCGTGAATGCCGGGCTTTCCGGTCACGACCCTGGTGGTCCAGACCTGCGCGCCGTTCTGCATTACTTTCAGCGTGTAGTCCGGAATGTTGAGGATGACATAGGCATCGCCGAGCGCTTCCACACCGAGGTCGCGCGGCAGCCAGCGCCAGCGCTCCATGTTCACGAGCACGGTGTCGATCTGCTTGTCGCGCTTGGGCGCGTTGATGGCGGCGACGGTTCGGCTGTCGAGATTGCCGGTGGCGGGCAGGTCGACGCCTTCCTGGAAGCGGCGCACGGCTTCGGCCACCTTGGCGTCGTAATGGGTGTCGTCCGCGTTGTCGGTGACGCCGAGCTTGGTGCGCAGCTGCGGCACGCGCGGATCATCCATCAGGACTTCCGCCTGCTTCTTGCCCTTGGGCGCCGCGTATTTGAGTACCGGGCCGTCGGCGATCGTGACCACGGGCGCATCGCCCTGGCCGCGCAGCTCGGCGAGCTTCTTCTTCAGCGCCTGATAGAGCTTCTGCGGCGGGTTGTAGCTGTCGAGCGCGGTCGACGCATCCTTCGCGGTCGTGACATTGGAGAGCACTTCCGTCGGATCGATCGGGTGCTCCGGATACTGGATGTCGGCGGAGACCTGCGACCAGTGCATCCGGCCGCTCTGGGCCTGACGCGCGTAATCGAGCACGCTGTCGGTGAGCTTGAGATCAGCTTCGGCCAGTGCGTCCGTCGTGATGGCTGTAGCGAAATCCGGCACCGGATAATCGCTGGCATTGAGACCGTCGGAGGGCGCATCCTTCAGCCGGGCGATCACGCCCTTGGCGGCGTCGGTGAGGCTGCCGGCCTGGGTCCAGATCGGCGCGTTGTCACGGGCACCGTAGAATTTCTCGACGGCGGCCCGCTCGGCCTTGCGGTCGAAATAGCGCAGGTTCTTGGCAGCCAGCAGGTCCTTGATCTTGTCGGCGACCGGCTGATCGGCCGGCGCAACGGTGCTGACCTTGACGGCAGGCTCGGCCGCGGGAGCCGAAGCGGTTTCCGGCGTGGAGGCCGCTGCCGGAGCCACGGTTGCGGTCGTAGCCGGCGCGACAGTAGCCGGGGCGGCCGCGGTATCGGTCGAGGCGGGAAGCGGCACAGCCGGAGCCAAGTTGGCGTGGTCTGCAGTCACTGGCGCTGGGGCAGTCGCGACGTTGGCGGGAGCGGTCTCGACAGGTTTCGCGGCTGCGGTTGCCGCCGGGGGCGTCGAGGCCGTGGTGTCCATCTTGAAATCGGCCGCGGTCGGCGGCGGCACATTGGCGGGCTCGGGACGCGGGACGGCGGCGTCGATTGCGAGTTCCGCAGGCGTGCTGCGCGAGGGATCCTGCGCCATTGCCGAGGTTGCGGACACCGTGAGGAAAGTTGCCGCGACGGCCATCAGTACGCGGTCAAATCCACCACGATCCTTCGTACAATCTCGCATCGTCACACCCCTCGGGTGATACTGCCCCGGCGTGGAACAGTTCTGGTTATGGTTGGTCGGCTTCCGTTCGATCCGGCCTGCCGATCTTGCTTGCGTCTGCACGCCTCGATTCATTGCAAACGATACACAGGCGCCGCTTGTCCAGCCAGCGCCCGAACGGACGCCTCACGACAAACTGACCTCGAAAAAACCTCTTCGCAACCGCGTGGTGCGCTTTTGCCACGCAGGGCTTCATTTGTCTGTCACCAACAAGCCACGGTTCAAATGTTCTGAAATTGCCGTGGGTTGTGGACTGTTTTGGTACTCGGATTATTCCCGCTACTCGCCGTCGCCGCTGGCCGGCTGATCGTCGGCCGTGGCTTCGTCGAGCTTGCGATAAAGTGTGGACCGGCCAATTTTGAGGCGGCGGGCCACCTCCGACATCTGCCCGCGATAATGCGCGATGGCGAAGCGGATGATTTCGTTTTCCATTTCCTCCAAAGGCCGTACTTCTCCGGATGCCGTCAGCATCGATAGAAGGCCGTTGGTTGGCAGGGGCGAAATAGGTATTTCACTACCGGAAACCATGGCGGACGCCGACGGCTGGATGGTCGGCGAGACGATCAGCGGCTCGCTGTGCAATTCGCCGGCGGCAGGCGCCAGGGCCTGCACCAGCGGGAAATCCGGCAGGCCCAATTGCTCGCCGTCGCTCATCACGACCGCGCGGTAGACCGCGTTTTCGAGCTGGCGGATGTTGCCCGGCCAGTCGAGCTGGGCGAGATGCGCCATGGCTTCGCCCGTGATGCCGGTGATGGTGCGATTTTCCTCGGCGCCGAACGTCGCCACGAAATGCCGCAGCAGATGCGGAATATCCTCGCGCCGCGCGCGCAGCGGCGGGATCGTCAGCGGCAGCACGTGCAGGCGATAGAACAGGTCTTCGCGGAAATATCCGCCTTTGACCCGGTCGAGCAGCTTGCGATTGGTCGCCGAGATGATGCGCACGTCGACCTTTACCGGCTTCTTCCCGCCGACCGCTTCCACCGCGCCTTCCTGCAACGCGCGGAGCAGCTTCACCTGCGCGGCGAGCGGCAGCTCGGAGACTTCATCGAGGAACAGCGTGCCGCCATGCGCCTCGACGAATTTGCCGGTGTGGCGCTCGGTCGCGCCGGTGAAGGCGCCCTTCTCATGGCCGAACAGGATCGACTCCACGAGATTGTCCGGGATCGCGCCGCAATTGACCGCGACAAACGGTTTTGACTTGCGCTCGCTCGAGCCATGAATGGCGCGCGCGAACAATTCCTTGCCGACGCCGGACTCGCCCTCGATCAGCACCGGAATAGAGGAGGAGGCGGCCTTTTGCGCGGTGCGCATGATGCCGGTCATTGCCTCCGAGCGCGTGATGATGTCGGAAAAGGTCAGCCGGCCTTCGCGGCTGTGGCGGATGCGCTGCAATTCGCCCTTGAGCGCTGAGGTGTTGAGCGCGTTGCGCAGCGAGACTTGAAGCCGCTCGATGCCGACCGGCTTCACCACGAAATCCTGCGCGCCTGCGCGCATCGCCGATACCACATTGTCGATGCCGCCATGCGCGGTCTGCACGATCACGGGAATGCTGATGCCGGCGTCGCGGAGTTTGGCAAGCACGCCCATGCCGTCGAGGCCGGGCATCACGAGATCGAGCACCACGGCGTCGATTGCGGGCGCATCGGGGCCGGTCAAAAGATCGACCACGGCGTCGCCGCTTTCGACCACTACCGCCTCATAGCCGCATTTTTGCACCATATTCTCGACCAGGCGCCGCTGTACGGCATCATCGTCGGCGATCAAAATGCTGGCAGCCATGGCTTTCCCCGCAACGCTACATTATTTGTCTCGAATCGGGGCACTCTCGCCGATGCCGATTAACGCTCGCTTAAATTTTGCCGTTCGCTCTGGCTGAACACAGGTTCCTGACACGATGACCTCGCGCTCCACATCTGCTCTTCGCAAACCGAACCCCAAATCGTCGGCCAGCAAGTCGGCCATCAAGTCTTCGGCTAAAACCAAACCGATAAATAAAGTCGCGGCCAAGACCAATAATAACAAGGCCAGTAACAAGCCCGGCAAATTGCCGGAATGGAACCTCGCCGATCTCTACGCCGGTATCGACGCGCCGGAAGTGGCGCGCGACCTCGCCAAAATGGACAGCGATTGCGTCGCGTTTGAGACCGATTACAAGGGTAGGCTCGCGGAGCATACCGCACGAGAAGATGGCGGAAAGTGGCTCGCCGAGGCCGTGCGGCGCTATGAAGCGATCGATGATCTCGCAGGGCGGCTCGGTTCCTATGCGGGTCTCGTTCATGCCGGCGACAGCGTCGATCCTGCGATCTCCAAATTCTATGGTGATGTCTCGGAACGGCTGACCACGGCCTCGACGCATCTGCTGTTCTTCGCGCTTGAGCTCAATCGCGTTGACGATGGCGTGATCGAGCACGCCATGCAGACGGGCGAGCTCGGCCATTACCGGCCGTGGATCGAGGATCTGCGCAAGGACAAGCCCTATCAACTCGAGGATCGGGTCGAGCAGCTCTTCCATGAGAAATCCCAGACCGGCTATTCGGCCTTCAACCGCCTGTTCGACCAGACCATCTCCTCGCTGCGCTTCAAGGTATCGGGCAAGGAGCTTGCGATCGAACCGGCGCTCAATCTGTTGCAGGACCGCGACGGCAAGAAGCGAAAGGCCTCGGCCGAAGCGCTGGCGAAGACCTTCAAGGCCAATGAGCGCACCTTTGCGCTGATCACCAATACGCTGGCCAAGGACAAGGACATCTCGGACCGCTGGCGCGGCTTCGCCGATGTCGCCGACTCCCGCCATCTCAACAACCGTGTCGAGCGCGAGGTGGTGGATGCGCTGGTGGCGTCGGTGCGCGCGGCCTATCCAAAACTGTCGCATCGCTACTATCGGCTGAAGGCCGGCTGGTTCAACAAGAAGAAGCTCGCGCATTGGGACCGCAACGCGCCGCTGCCCTTTGCCGCCACCGGCACCATCGCCTGGCCCGAGGCGCAGGACATGGTGCTGACGGCGTATCGTGGGTTCTCTCCGCGCATGGCCGATATCGCCGAGCGCTTCTTCACCGATCGCTGGATCGATGCGCCGGTGCGGCCCGGCAAGGCGCCCGGCGCGTTCTCGCATCCGACCACGCCGTCGGCCCACCCCTACGTGCTGATGAACTACCAGGGCAAGCCGCGCGATGTGATGACGCTGGCGCATGAGCTCGGGCACGGCGTGCATCAGGTGCTGGCCGCCAAGAACGGCGCGCTGATGGCGCCGACGCCGCTGACGCTTGCGGAGACCGCCAGCGTGTTCGGCGAGATGCTGACCTTCAAGCGGCTGCTCTCGCAGACCAGGAATGCCAAGCAGCGTCAGGCGCTGCTCGCCGGCAAGGTCGAGGACATGATCAACACCGTGGTGCGGCAGATCGCGTTCTATTCCTTCGAGCGCGCCATTCACACCGAGCGCAAGAATGGTGAGCTGACCGCCGAGCGCATCGGCCAGATCTGGCTCAGCGTGCAGGGCGAGAGCCTGGGGCCGGCGATCGAGATCAAGCCGGGATATGAGAATTTCTGGATGTACATCCCGCACTTCATCCATTCGCCGTTCTATGTCTACGCCTATGCCTTCGGCGATTGCCTGGTGAACTCGCTCTATGGCGCGTACGAACATGCCGCCGACGGCTTTGCCGAGCGGTATCTGGCCATGCTCGCCGCAGGCGGCACCAAGCATTATTCCGAGCTGCTCAAGCCGTTCGGGCTGGACGCCAAGGACCCGAAATTCTGGGACGGCGGGCTCTCGGTCATTTCCGGCATGATCGACGAGCTGGAGACCATGGGCTGAGGGGCGGCAGCCCCGCGCGTGCGGCAACTCAGGCCCGCGAGAAGCGGTAAATTTGGAGGCGAAAACCGGCCTCACCCGCCCGATCCGAGATAATTGGCCTTGCCTATCAGGCGATAGGCAGGGTGCCGTTGCCCTGTCCGTTTGTTTGCGGTAATTCGACCGGACAATCGACTTTCGACTGGGGACAGCAATGGCAGATCATAGCGAAGTGGCCTACACGACCGCCGACGGCATGGATTATCCGGCCCATGAGGCGACCTATGAGGGCTTCATCAAGCTGGTGAAGTACGGCACGATCACCGTCGCCCTCATCCTGATCCTGATGGCGATCTTCCTGGTCTGATCTGTCGTTAGGTTGCGCCGCGTCGCAAACCGGCGCAACGCCTGTATTGTGCGCGCGCCTCGCGCCGTCCGGAGGCCCCATGAAGATTGCTGTCGCCAAGGAAATCGATCCTGCCGAACCCCGTGTCGCGGTCTCGCCCGACACGGTGAAGAAATTCAAGGCGCTCGGCGCCGAGGTCGCCATCGAGCCGGGAGCGGGCCTCAAGTCCGGCCTGCTGGATTCCGATTTCACCGCGGTCGGCGCCACCATCAGCGCCGATGCGGCCAAAGACGCCGACATCGTCATCAAGGTGAAGCGGCCGGAAGCCTCCGAGCTCGGCCAGTACAAGCGCGGCGCGCTCGTCATCGCGATCATGGATCCTTACGGCAATGACGCCGCGCTGAAAGCCATGGCGGATGCCGGCATTTCCGCCTTCGCCATGGAACTGATGCCGCGCATCACCCGTGCGCAGGTGATGGACGTCTTGTCCTCACAGGCGAACCTTGCCGGCTATCGCGCCGTCATCGAAGGCGCCGAAGCCTTCGGCCGGGCGTTTCCGATGATGATGACCGCGGCCGGCACGATTCCCGCCGCCAAGGTGTTCGTGATGGGCGTCGGCGTCGCGGGCCTGCAGGCGATCGCGACCGCGCGGCGTCTCGGCGCCATCGTCACGGCGACCGACGTGCGGCCGGCGACGAAG
>DATHMA010000113.1:0-65904 GCA_035487555.1 Bradyrhizobium sp.
ATCACCGGCCAGTCCGAGCCGAACAGCATCTTGTCCTGCAGGATCGTTGATGTAGCGCACCAGGATCGGCGGGAAATATTTCGGCGACCAGCCGGAGAGATCGATATAGACGTTCGGCTTGTGGGTTGCGACCGACAGCGCCTCTTCCTGCCAGGGGAACGAGGGATGCGCGAGGATGATCTTCAGGTCGGGAAAATCCGCCGCGACATCATCCATATACATCGGGTTGGAATATTTCAGGCGCATACCCATGCCGCCGGGCATGCCCGAGCCGACGCCGGTCTGTCCGGTGTGGAACAGCGCGATCGCGCCGCCGTCATTGATTGCCTCGTAAAGCGGATAGGCCATGCGGTCGTTGGCGTAAAAGCCCTGCATGGTCGGATGGAATTTGAAGCCGCGGACGCCGTATTCCTCGATCAGCTTCCTTGCCTCGCGCACGCCGAGCTTGCCCTTGTGCGGATCGATCGAGACGAAGGGGATCAGGACGTCGAGATTTTCGCTTGCTGCTTCCAGCATCTCGTAATTGTTGTAGCGGCGAAAGCCGGTCTCGCGCTCGGCGTCGACCGGGAAGATCACCGCCGCGATCTTCTTTGCGCGATAATAGGCCGCGGTCTCCGGCACGGTCGGCGGATGCTTGTGCGGCGATTTGAAATATTCAGCCATCTGCGCCTGGAAATCGTCATAGCCGTCGTCGCCATGCATGCCGCAGGGCTCTTCGGCATGGGTGTGGATGTCGATTGCGATGACGTCTTCGATGTCAGGCAGCTTCAGCTTGGGCATTTCCCGATATCCCGGAGCAGGGTTTTTGCGTTCCGCAAAATGATTATATCATATAACAAATTGCGCAAGGCGTGCGATTTCCGGGTAAAATGCCCCGCCTTTGGCGGGGCGACCCGAAAAGGGCCTGTTTGGATTGACATTTGCCCGCCTGTTGGCTTAGAAACCGCGCCGTCCCGGGCGGCTTGCCGCCGGCGGGTAAAATCCCATTTTGCCAGACCCGGCCTGTCAACACGGCCTTCCAACGCAATCAGGATTCCGACAATGAAGGTCCGTAACTCGTTGAAATCGCTGCGCGGTCGTCATCGCGCCAACCGCCTGGTCCGCCGCAAGGGCCGGGTCTATGTGATCAACAAGGTCCAGCGCCGCTTCAAGGCGCGCCAGGGTTGATCGAAGCTGACCGGCCAAGCCTAATCAGCCAAGGCCGGTCGCTTCCACGCGAAAATCACAGGTCTTTGACGCGCTGCTGCTTTGCAGCGCGTTTTTGTGCGTCTAGACTTGACCCATGGCATTGAGATTTCCGCACGCGATCCTTCTGGCGGTGACGCTCGCCGTCGTCCCGACACTCGCCGTTTCGGCGCAGGACAACCCACCCGCGGCCAAGCGAAGGCCCCCGGAAGCGCCGGGCAAAATGCCCAAGGTCGGCGCCGATCGGAACAAGGGGCTGGACTTCCTGTTCGGCGCGCTGAAGGCGGCGCCCGACGAGGACAGCGCCAAACATGTCGAGGCGCGGATCTGGGCGATCTGGCTGCAGACCCCGAGCGACACCGCGGCTCTGCTGATGATGCGCGCCAAAGCTGCGATGGATGCGCAGCAGACCGAGGTGGCGCTGAAGCTGCTCGATGCGGTCATCAAGCTGCGCCCGGACTACACCGAGGCCTGGAATCGCCGCGCGACGCTCTACTATCTGCAGAACGACTACATGCGTTCGCTCGCCGACGTCGAGCAGGTCTTGATCCGCGAGCCCCGGCATTTCGGCGCGCTGGCGGGGCTCGGCATGATCATGCAGGACCTCGGCGACGAAAAACGCGCGCTTGATGCCTTCCGCAAGGCGCTCGCCATCAACCCGCACCTGGAAAAGGTGCCGGAACTGGTCAAGACGCTGAGCGAAAAGGTCGAAGGCCGCGACATCTGATCGCGGCCGACCGTCTTTCAGAAGCCTGTCTTGCAAGCCAACGCTGATGCTGAAGGCTGACCCAGATGTGATCGGCCTTCAGTCGCCTTCAGTGCAGTACGTTATTGCCACGCTCGGTGATACCATATTGCGCGGCTGCGGCGTAAAGCTGAGCGATCTCGGCTTCGAGATGCTCGTTGACAAGCAAGAGTGCCTTCAGCGCACCGCGCAGGTCGCCATTGCAACTTGCCACGATCTGGTCGATGGCTGCTTCGTTCGGTCCGAAAGTCATCGGAGTCTCCTGCTTTCCCTGCGGACAATTTTCGACGTCTCCAGCCCGTTCCTGTGAACGAAGCGGATTAGGCTGAGCGGCGAAGTCCCCTAGTCACGTCCCACCCAGCGGCAGAAAAAGTGCTGACCATGGTTATAAAATGGCCGACGACACGCGTATGACAGATCCCCGTATTTCCCCGGGGATTCTCCACAGTTTTGCCGCGAAACTACCTGGGGTCGGCATCGTAGTTGGGGGATGGCCAGGAAAATCGCAATGATTCCAATTCTTATCGTGGCTGCGCTGGTCCTGCTGGCGCTGCTCACGCAGGCCGGCGTTCTCGTGCTGGAGCGGCGTTATCCACAGCGCGGCAAAACTGTTGATGTCACGGGTGCGGCATTGAATGTGGTCGAACTGGGGCCAAGCGATAGTTCGAGCGATGCGGCAGGCCCGCCGATCCTGCTGCTGCATGGCGCGAGCTCCAATCTCGAGGCGATGCGAAAGCCGCTTGGCGAGCTGCTCGCACAACATCACCGCGTCATCCTGATCGATCGTCCCGGCCATGGCTGGAGCGAGCGCGATCGCGAGTCCGATTCCACGCCGGAGGTGCACGCGCGCATGATCGAAGAGGCGCTGAGAAAACGCGGCATCGGCCCTGTCATCGTCGTCGTGCATTCGCTTGCGGGCGCGCTCGGCGCGCGGATCGCACTGAATTATCCGGAGCGCGTCGCGGGCCTCGTGATGCTGGCACCGGTGACGCATCCCTGGTACGGCGGCGTCGGTTTTTACAACAGCGCGATCGCCACGCCGATCGTGGGGCCGCTGCTCGCCTATACCATCACGCTGCCGCTCGGCCTTCTTCTCGCGGAGAAGAGCGCGCGCGCCGTCTTCGCGCCACAGGTGATGCCGGAGAATTTCGTGCGCGATAGCGCAACGTCGCTGCTGCTGCGGCCGCGCGAGTTTCTCTGTAACGCGCGCGACCTCGTGACGTTGAAGGCGGCGGTCACCGAGCAGTCGCCGCGCTACGGCGACATCAAGGCGCCGGTGACCGTCATCTCCGGTGACGTCGACAAGACGGTCTCTACCGTGATCCATTCCCGCATGTTCGCCGCCGCCGTGCCGAACGCCAAGCTGATCGTGCTGGAAGGTGTCGGCCACATGATCCAGAACGCGGTGCCTGATCTTGTGGTCTCCGAGATCGAGGCGATGATCGAGAGGATCGGGCAGAACAAGACCGCCGCGGCGGTACGCGGATAGCCAAAAACCGGCCTGTTTCCGGCAGTTTGCGCTAAATGTTTGTCAAATTCTTAAGTGAAGTCCCCCCATGCTGCCCGCCTCCCGAGGGCGAAGGAAAACGGTCAGGCAGCATGGACACGCAATCCGCCGGCATGGCGCAGGCTCACGACGACGCCAATTTGAGGCTCGTCCGGTTCTTCTCGATCTGCCTCGGCAGCCTGGTATTCGTTTACGCGCTGCTCGCCGTGCGGCTGTTCCTCGACGGCAACAGCTTTGAGCTCGCTGATTGGGCGTTGATCGCCTTGCGCGTGCTGCTCGGCGCGGCGGCGCTGGTCATGATCGTCTACCCGGCCTGGCTCGCGCGTCCGCTGGAGAGCCGCATCGGCGAAATGGGCACGCTGTTCGAGGCCGGCTTTGGCGAAGCGAGCACGAAAGAAAAAATCCGCCTGATCGTGCTGGTGACGATGGTGAGCCTCCTGCTCGAGCTCGTCATGATCCGCTGGCTCGCCTCCGTCTTCCCGGTGTTCTCCTTCTTCAAGAATTTTACGCTGCTCGCCTGCTTCCTCGGTCTCGGCGCCGGCTACGCGGTTGCGGAGAAGCAGCCTTGCGCGCCCGCGCTGGTGCTGCCGATGCTGGCTTCCTTCGTCGGCGTCATCACGCTGCTCCGCTACGACGTCGGCGCCAATACCGACGTGTTCTCGGCGCTGCCGATGCAGGAACAGACCTCGATCTCGATCTGGATGGACAAGCTCAACTGGTTCGCGCTGGTCCAGCACAGCGTGCCGCTCTATCTGCTGCTCGGCATGAGCTTCGTGCTCTGCGCCTGCATCTGCTATCCGGTCGGCCAGCTTTGCGGCAAGCTGCTCGGCGCGACCGACGCGTTGAAGGCCTATGGCCTCAATTTGGCCGGCAGCATCCTCGGTGTCGCCGTGCTGTTCGTGATGAGCCTGTTCTGGCTGCCCCCGGTGATCTGGTTCACCGCGGTCGGCGGCGTGCTGTTGTTCTTCGTGCTGGCGCGCGACGCCAAGCGCCTGCCGCTTGGCGTGGCAAGCTTCGGTGCGCTCATCATCGTGCTGGCCTGGCCGGTGCAGACCGATATCCAGCGCATCTATTCGCCCTACCAGCTCCTGGAGAAGATGGCGAAGTCCGACGGCTTGATGAACATCCTCTCGGGCGGCTCCTACTACCAGAAGGTCTTCAACCTCTCCGAGGCCAATCGCGGCCATGAGCCGGCCGAAGACACTTATGTGCGCGCCTATTACGAGTTTCCGTTCAACTTCAAGAAGCGGCCCGAGCGGGTCGCGATCGTCGGCGCCGGCAGCGGCAACGATGTCGCCGCGGCGCTGCGCATGGGTGCGTCCCATGTCGATGCCATCGAGATCGATCCCGCCATTGTCTATCTCGGCCGGAGCTATCACCCCGAGCATCCCTATGACGACCCGCGCGTCAACGTCATCGTCAACGATGCCCGCAACTTCTTCCGCACTGCGCAGCAGCAATACGATCTGATCATCTACGGCGTGCTGGACTCGCACACGGCGCTGAGCCACGCCTCCAACCTGCGCGTCGACTCCTATGTCTATACAAGCGAGGGCATCACCGAGGCGTTCAAGCTCTTGAAGCCCGACGGCGTGATGTCGATTTCCTTTGCGCTGCCGAACGAGTCGCTCGGCTTCAAGCTGTCGCATATCCTGTCTGGCATCCCGGGCGCCGGCAAACCGCTCGCGGTGCGCGTCGGCTACGACTCCAAGACCACGACCGCCTTCGTCACGCAGAAGGGCCATGACATCGCCATGCCCGATGCCAATGCGTTCGCGGCGTTCGGCTTCCAGGATGTCTCGAACTACTTCGCGCAACCCTATCCGGAAGAGAGCATCCCGACCGACGACTGGCCGTTCTTCTACATGATCACGCGCACCTATCCGGTGAGCTACATGCTCGCGCTCGGCATGGTGCTGCTGCTCTCGACCATGTTCGTGCGCAAGACCATCGGCTGGACCGGGCCGGTCGAGCGCTCCTATCTGCCGTTCTTCTTCTTGGGGTCCGGCTTCATGCTGGTCGAGACCAAGGCGATCACGGAGCTTGGCCTGCATCTCGGCGGCACCTGGTTCGTCATCGCCGCCACAATAGTGCTCGTACTGGTCATGGCGTTCCTCGCCAACTGGCTGGTGCAGCGGAAGTTCGTGCCGCGGATGGGGCTTGCCTATCTCGGCCTGCTCTTAAGCCTGCTCGTGGGTTACTTCTCCGCACGCAACCACGACCTGATCGCGTTCTCTTCGCCGCTCGTGAACCTCCTGGTCGCCTGCGTGGTGCTGACCATCCCGCTGTTCTTCTCCGGCTTCGTGTTCTCGACCCAGATCGGCAAGGAAGGCGTCAACATCTCGACCGCGCTCGCCTACAATCTGATGGGCGCGCTGTTCGGCGGCTTGATGGAATACAATTCGATGTATTTCGGCTTCGCCTTCCTCTATCTGCTCGCCATGGGTTTCTACGGCCTCGCCTGGGTGTTCTCGATCGAGCCGATGGGTGCGGCCCGTCGCATCGTGGCGCCGGCGCAGGGCTCGTAAGAAGCAGCAAGCAGACCCTCACGAAAAAAGCCCTGGCCGGAAGGCCGGGGCTTTTTGTTTCAGGCCGTGCTTCATTTTCGTTTGACGGGGCCGGCGATAGGGAGGAATTAACCCCATCCCGGCGCGACTCGACACGACCGGTGAAAATCCTTTCCGGAGCTTTTCATCATGTACCAGCCGATAGAGAACTGGATCTCGCTCGACCGGGATACCAGTCCGACCACGGCCTCGACCAACCTGTACAACGCCCTGGTCGCGGCGGGCGCCAAGCCGGTCAATCTCGGCCAGGGTCGCGAGATCGTCGAACTGCCCCTGCTGCAGAAGCTGACGATCGAGGCGTTCGAGCAGGCCATCAAGGGCGGCAAGCTGCTCCATTCGAAATACGGTTCGCCATCCGCCGAGCTCAATGCCGCCAGCGCCGCCTGGCTGAAGCGCATCATGAACGTCGACGCCGTCAAGGATGCGACCTTCACGCTAGAGAACCAGGGCCGCGGCGGCCTCTATGCCGCATTTCACCTGCTGGCGAGCCTCGCAGGCTTTCGCAAGGACGGGCGCATCGTGGTGCCCGATACCTCGTGGCCGATGGTCTCCGATCAGCTGGCTGACTTCCAGCTCAAGCCGGCGCTCTACACCATGGCGCGCGGTCGCTACGCCGACCACATCCGGGCCCAGCTCGAGGCGCATGGCGATGCGGTCGTCGGCGTCTATATCAACTCGCCGCACAATCCGACCGGCTCGCTGCTCGCCAAAGCGGATTTCGAGCAGATATTCACCGTGCTGAACGCAGCCAATTCGGGCGCGGCGTTGGAACGCCGCGGCGGCCGCAAGATCGGGCTGGTCATGGACAACCCCTATCCCCATGCGGCGCCGGAAATCATGCGAGGCGGCCAGCGCGGTCTCGATACCGGGTTGGACTCCTTCCGCCAGGATCAGGCGACGTCCTGGATCATGCCGGTCAGCGCCTCGAAATTCTTTGGCACTGCCGAGCCCGGCTTCACGATGGTCGCGACGCATGCGGCCTATGCCAAGCCTTTGGCGGCGCGGTTGATGCGCTCGGTCGGCATCGGCTTCTTCTCACCCTATTTCCGCGCGCTGACGGCAACGTTGCAGGCGGCCAACGACACCGCCGTTCTCGACCATTTTGCCCTGCTGCGTGCGAAGTACGCCGCCAACCGTGCCGCCCTCAAGACCGCGCTCGGCACGGCCGTTGTCGATGGCGATCCCGGCATGACGGCCCTTGTCACGATCGATCCGCAGGACTTCGAGGGCCGCCTCCTGCCCGGGCGCGACGGGCGCCATTTCCCGATCGACGATCTGAACGACGCGATCGAGTACCTGGCCAATCGGCATGGGGTCATCACGGTCAACAACGGTATGGATTCCGCGGGCCGTGCGCTCCTTCGCCTGGCCGCAGCGGAAGAGCCGGCCAACTATCGAAAGGGCATCGACCGCCTGGCGGCCGGCTTTAGCGAAATGCGCGAAGCGCCGCGTCGCAACGAGCCGCCCAAGATGCGCGCGTAGCGCAGCCACGAGCTTGGTGACGCGACGACGGTTATGGCCGCTTAGTCCCGTTGGCGATCAAACGCGCGCGCCAGTGAATGTGTCACGAAGAGACACGAAGAGACACGAAGAGACACGAAGAGACACATGCACTACGGCAAACAAAGCTCGAGCCACGGCTGCCAAAAGCGACCGCGTGCTGCAGTCGGGGCGGAAGTGATGGAGCGCCCGAAGCGATCTGGCCTCGTCGAGGGAGGCCCGAATCAGATCCCGGTCGCGCGCTGGGACGTGCTCATCCGCTCGCCAAGCCGCTCGAGGCGCACGATCTCGCGCTGCATCCCGAGCTCGACGGCCGCGCCGCTCGCTGCGGCCATCAAGGCGGCGATCCGCTCGCCATCTCCGGGGACGTTGCGGTCGATGAGCATGGCGGCCCAGGCGCGGCGCGTGCGCACCAAATAGGGCCGCGCGCCGATGCGCTCGTTCATCGCCTCGGCCTCGGCGAAATAGCGGTCGGCCTCGTCCCAGCGCCGCAGGCAGGCGGCCAGCAGGCCGCATGGAAGCGCAAGCGACCCATAACAGATAATCCCGATGCTGGTGACGCCGACCTGGCCGGCGACCTTCCGGAGCTGCGGATAGAAGTGTTCGGCGAGCGTCTGGTCGCCCAGATCGCTCGCGACCTGGGCGAGACTCATGACGGCGGACGGCCAGGTCCAGTCGACCGGGAGCTGGAAACCATTCGCCGCGAGCATCGCCACCTGCGCGCGCGCCTGGTCGAGCTGGTCGGTCTCGCAGTAGAGGCCTGCCAGCGTTGCTCCCCATACGGGCAAATGCGGCTGCGCCTGAACAAGCTGGCGCAGCGGCTCAACCTGCTCGCCGTAGCGACCCTGGTCGCGGCGGATGACGAACATCTGGCCGAGACGCACCATGTTGGCGTCGGGCTGCCCGCTGGCGCGGCCGAGCTCGAAAGCGGCCGACACCTGCTGCTCGGCGTCGGGCGTCCCGCGCATCACGCCCAGCATCGCGCCGGCAAGACTCGTCGCCCAATTGAAGTAGGGCTGTCGCAGTTTGGGGATCAGCTCCCGCAACCGCACGAGCATCTGCTCGGCCCGGACGATGTCGCCCGATTCGAGCAACGCGCCGAAACGATGGTAGGCTGCGGTCCACCGCGTCTCGATGCTGCCCGACCGCTCCGCCAGCGCCTCCATCTCGGCGGTGAGCGCAAGCCGCTCGGTAAAGGCGGTCGGAGCGTTGATGCCGACCGCACGGGCATAGAGCGCGAAAGCGAGGACCGATTGGTCGCCACTGCGCCGGGCGATCGCCACCGCCTCGCCGGAGAGCCGATGACGCCGATCGGACTCGCCGGTGTAGAGCAGTTCCGCGGACAGCTGCGCGAGGATCTTGGCCCGCAGCACGGCGTCCTCCTCGTCGCGCAGTCCCGCGAGCGCCTCCTCGAACAGGGCAATCAGCTCCCGGTCGATTACGGTGGCGTTCGCCATCGTCCCGCCTGGCCGGGCGCTGATCAATACCGCCATGGCGAGGCGTCGGGAATCACCGAGCGAGCGGGCGATGGTCACCGCTTCGGTCATCGCCCGGCGATAATCGGTCTCACCGGCGCGCCGCTGTGCGTCGGACAGCGCGATCATGAGGTCGCAACGCAGCAGCTCGCCGTCGCGATCGTGGTGCTGGAGGGCGGCGAGCGACTGCTCGTAGTATTTCGCCGCCTCTTCGAAAGCGAGGCCGCCGAGCGCCCGCTCGGCGGCCTGACGGGCATAGGCGATAGCCTTGGATGAATCGTCGATCGTGGTCGCCGCCATCCAGTGGCGCGCCAGCTCGTCGACGCGTTGGCCGGGCCGCGTCTCGGTTAGTCGTTCGAGCGCGGCGCCGGCGCGGCGATGCATCCGGGCGCGGCGTGCCGGGCTGATTTCGTCGTACAGCGTGGCGCGCACCAGGGCGTGGGTGAATGCATAGCGCTCGACCTCGCCGCCGACCTCGGCGACCAGCGCGGCTGCCTTGGCTTCGTCGATGGCGTCGAGGATCGTGTCCTCCGGCATCTCGGCGATCTGCTCCAGAAGTGCGAGGTCGAACTCGCGCCCGATCACCGACGCAAGGCTCAAGATCTTGTTGGTGCTCTCGGTGAGCCGCGACAGACGTCGCCCGATCGCTTCCTTTACGCCCTGGGGAATCCCGAGGTCGCGGCTGCCGGCGCGCAGCACCCAGCGGTCGCCCTGGCGAAACACCGCACCGGATTCGGACAGGTTGCGCAGCGTCTCGGCGATGAACAGCGGGCTGCCTTCGGTCTCCTGCCCTATCTCGCGCGCCAAGGCGAGTTCGGATGGACCGAGGTCGTGGCCGGCCGCCGCGGTCACGAAGGCGATCACGCCGGCCTCGTCGAGGCCGCGCAGCGCGACCCGCTCGATCCCGGTCTCCCGGCGGAGGTCGGCGAACACCGAGGCGAGCGGATGGGTCCGCGATAACTCGCTGTCCCGATAGGTGACGATGATGAGGATATTCATCGGCATCGCCGAGCGCACGAGGTGCTTGAACAGCAGCAGCTCCGGCGCGCCTGCCCATTGCAGATCATCGAGGATCAACATGACAGGGCCGTGCTGTGAGGCGGCGGAGACAAGGCCGGCAACGGCCTCGAACATCAAGAAGCGCTCGGTCTCGGGCTCGGCCGCGCGCGGCGGTGGGACGTCAGGTACGCGCTCGCGGAGCTCCGGCACCATGCGCAGCAGCTCGCCCTGATGCTCGCGCACATGGCGAACGAGGATCTGGTCGGGTGCGTTCGCCAAATAGTGGCGCAGCGCCTCGACGAAGGGCCGGTAGGGCAGGCCGATGTCCTCGTCGCAGGAGCCGAACAGCACGACGGCGCCCTCACGATGGGCGATCCGGGCCGCGTCGACCCCGAGTCGGGTCTTGCCAATGCCGGGCTCGCCCGCAAGCAGGACGACCTGGCGATTACCCCGCTTGGCCTCGGCCCAGCTGCGGGCGATGATTCCCTGCTCGGCTGCGCGTCCATAGAGCCCTAATAGCGGCGCCGCCGCGATCTTCGGCGGCAGCCGGATCGTGCCGTCGGGCGCCTGACGCGGCTCCCACTCGACCAGACAGGCGAGCACCGGGTCGGGCATGCCCTTGAGGCTGAGTTCGCTCGCCGCGCCGAACCGGTACCCAAGCGTACGGACCAGCCGGCACACGAGATCCGCTACCAGGATCTCTCCCGGTGCCGCGGCGGCGCACAGCCGGGCGGCCTCCACGACGGATATTCCGAAGATGTCGTTATCCGCGCGATTAATCTCGCCGCACGACGCGCCGATCCGGATCCTCGGGTCTCCGCCATTGCGGCGTGCGGCGAGATCGGTCAGCTGCTGCATGCGGATCATGCAGGCGAGCGCGTCGCCGGCACTGCCGAAGCTGAACACCATGCCGTCGCCGGTGCTCTTGATCTCGGTTCCCTGGCATTGCGAAGCGGCGACGCGCAGCGTGGCGAAGTGCGCCCTGCGCATCGCCTCGTAGGCGTCATGTCCGAGGCGGTTGGCAAGCTCGGTCGACCCGACGAGGTCGGTGAAGACGACGGTTGCGGTCTCGGTTCGAACCATCGATCCGATCGGCTCCTAGCCAAAGTTGCGGCACACCGGTTTCCCGGAAATCCGATCCTGCCGTCGGGACCATCGCGTGGGGCAAGTTTTCGGTTGCGAAAATTAGTCGTACAACAGCAGCATATCTGTGCCAATCCTTTGCGGAGGCACGAAATCCACGCAAAATGTTCCAAGCTCTTCCATCCTGCAAGGCCTGGCTCCGGCAGGACCGCCGATGCCGCAAATGGCTGGTGTGGACACCTTCGTGTACGCGTGACCAACAGACGAATTGGGCGCCATCCGACGGGATGTCCGCTTTAGTCTGAATGCGTCGCTGGACTAGTGGGCGCCTATTTCTTCTCGCCGATGGTGACATAGGCCCACAATGCCTCGATGTCGTCGCTCTTGAGCAGGTCGCCCCACGGAGGCATCTGGTTCTTTCCGTTGGTCACCGAACGCACGAAGCGGTCGTGTTCGCCGGGTGGAAACTTGCGCAGGTCGAACGCGCTTTCAGGATCCTGCATCCGCGGTCCATGACACGGCGAACAGTTGCGGGCGAAGATTTCGGCGCCGGTTGCGATCTGCTGCGGCGGAAAGCTCTGGTCTTTGGCGTTCTGGACTTGGGCGCTGTGGTCTTGGGCGACGGCGGTCGCGCACCACAGCGCAACAGCCGTCGCGAGACTTATGCCTGTTGTCAATCCTGTCATGGCGCCTGGCGTCTTCAATCCGGCATCAGGGCGAAAGTCCATACCGAGCCGCCGGGCGGCACGCTCTTGAGTGCCTCGCGCGCCTGGTTCCAATACACGCCGCCGATGCCCGAGAGCACGGTGACGTATTGCTGGCCCTTGTAGGTGTAGGTGATCGGCTGCGCATTGATTCCGGAGCCGGTCTGGAATTGCCAGAGCGTTTTGCCGTCCGCCGCATCGATGGCGATAAACTCGCCGGTTTCCTTGCCGGTAAACAGCAATCCGCCGCCGGTCGCCACGATCGCCGACCATTGCGGATGGTCCCACAGCGGTGCGCGCCACACTTGTTTGGCGGTCAGCGGCTCGATCGCGTCGACATGGCCGACCGGTTCGCGGTCAGGCTGCTTGGCCGGGAGATTTTCGACGAACTGGAAACGCTGTCCCTGCACGTAAGGTCCGGTGGCGAGATGCTTGAACATTCGCGCCGAATGCATGGTGTTGGCGTAGAGCAGGCCGGTCTCGGGGTTGAACGCGGCATGCGGCCAGTTCTTGGCGCCGCGCTGCGTCGGCCACAACTCGACCTGCTCTCCGGCGCGCAGTTTCTTGGCGATGTCGGTCTCGATCGGGCGCCCGGTTTCCATGTCGACGCCACTCGCCCAGTTCACCCGTTCGTACGGCTTGGCGGAGATCAATTGGCCGCTC
Source organism: Bradyrhizobium sp. (assembly GCA_035487555.1). Taxonomy (GTDB): domain Bacteria; phylum Pseudomonadota; class Alphaproteobacteria; order Rhizobiales; family Xanthobacteraceae; genus Bradyrhizobium. The sequence goes on from DATHMA010000113.1 coordinate 12,429, forward strand.
GCTCGGTCGATTACATAAAGGAAGCCGTTGCGGTTGAGCTGCATCAGCACCTTGCGCTTGGCGCCGTCCACGTTGAGCTCGCCGAGGATCATTTCCCAGTTGCCGTCGTAATCGTACTGGTCGTTGGGCGTGAACTGATAGTACCAGACGACCTCGCCGGTCTTGGGCCGCATGGCCAGCACTGATGCGGTGAAAAGGTTATCGCCGGGCCGCGTTTGCGACGCCCACGGTGCCGGATTGCCCGTGCCCCAATAGGTCAGGTCAAGGTCGGGATCGTAGGACCCGGTGATCCAGCTCGAGCCGCCGCCGGTCTTCCAGGCGTCGGAGTCCTGTGGCCAGGTCTCGTTGCCTGGTTCGCCGCGCGCCGGAATCGTGTAGCGGCGCCACAAATGTTTGCCGGTTTCCGGGTCCCAACCGTCGATGAAACCGCGAATGCCGAACTCCGCGCCGGAGATGCCGGTAATCAGCACGTTGTCGGCGATGAGCGGCGCGACCGTCATCGAATAACCTTCCTTCCACTCGGCCGCCTTCTGATTCCAGATCTCGTTGCCGGTCTTCATGTCGAGCGCGATCACATGGGCATCGAGCGTGGTGCGGTAGAGTTTGCCGTTGAGAATCGCGGCGCCCTTGTTGGAGACACCGCAGCACACGATGCGCGGCGTCTCCGGCAGCCAGTCGACCGGCGTTTTCCAGATCTGCTTGCCGGTGCCGATGTCGATCGCCACCGTTGCCCTGGCATTGGTGACATACATCACCCCGTCGAGCACCAGCGGCTGCGCCTGCTCGCCCCATGGATTGTCGAGGCTAAGGTTCCAGATCGGCACCAGGCGTTTAACCGTCGTCTTGTCGATCTGCTTGAGCGGACTATAGCGGTTGAGGCCATAGCCCATGCCATAGGTCAACACGTTGTCGGGGTTCTTGCCGTCGTTCTTGAGATCGTCCAGCGTCTGCGCCGACGCCGAGCCCGCAAGCATCACCATGACGGCCGCAGCCGCTATCGCCTTCATGGACGCCTCCCGTGACGATGTGTGTGCGGCCTTTATCAGCCGCCACGTTCTTGCGCGGGAGGTTAGCGCAACGCAAACTCGTGTCGAGCCCGATGTCGGCTTGGCTGTTTCGCGCAGCCATGCGCCGGACGCAGAGTACAACGAGTCATCTTCGAAGAAACCTGGAGCGTTGACGTCCGCAATGGCTCGGACAAGGGCTCGTCGAGCCTCTCGGCGCTTCTACTGCGACAGGGCATCTCCACCGTGACGCGTTTCGCTTCGCGCCGGCCGTTCGGCGACCGGCTGCTCTTCGTCGCGGAATCGTGCGGGGACCAGCCGGGTGCAATCGACCGTCAGATCGAAAATGTCGAAGCGGTTGTAGTAGCCGACGACGTCGTGAAACTGCTTCGGCTCGACGCAGCGGTTGAGGTCGAGCTGCGCGTAAGCGATGCCCTCCTCGTCCTGCAACACGTCGCCAAACACTTCGCCGGTCGGATCGACGAAGAAGCTCGACGCGCGCGGCGTATGGTCGATCACCTCAGCGATAGCGGGATCGCGATCGATCAGGAAGGCGCGCATGGCCGCATCCATGTAGCCGGCGGTCACGATGCCGAACGCCTTGGCTTCGAAACAATGGGCGCTGGCGCGGATGCGGTTGGCGGCGACATTGTTGAAATTGCCGCCGCTTTGCGGACGCCGTGTCGGCCACATCGGCGGCCAGCTCGAGACGTGCACCTGCTCGCCCTGCGCCATCAGCGCAAATCGTGCCAGCGGGTTGGTGTTCTCGCCGCAGATCAGCCCGCCGATCCGCCCCTGACGTGTCTCCGCGACCTTGAGCCCGGCGCCATCGCCCGACGACCACACCAGCTTCTCATAGAATGTCGGCACCAGCTTGCGATGGTGCACCAGGATGTCACCGGTCTCGCCGATCAACAGGTTGGAATTCCACAGGCCGCCGGCGCTCACAGTGGAACGCTCGCTGATGCCGATCGAGACCGTGACGCCGAGCGCGCGGGCTTCAGTGCAGAGCCGTGCGACTTCGGGGCCGTCAGCCGGCACCGACTGCTCCGCCATGCGAACGAACAGATCGTGATTGTCGATTGGCGGCCAGAGCGCGGCCCAAACCGGAAAGGCCGGAATATAGGTTTCGGGGAAAGCGATCAGCTCGGCGCCAGCCCTGGCGGCCTCGCGGATGATGGCAACCGCCTTTTCGGTTGTGGCCTGGCGATCGAGAAAGACGGGCGCGGCGTGGACGGCGGCCGCCTTGAAGAGGGGAAGCATGGTTGAAAAATCCGGCACTGAACGGCGCCGCAGCGGTATCACCACTGCCCTCATCCTGTGCATCGGAATTGTCGCAAGGCTCGTTGCGGAGGATCGCAAGCCTTGCCTTGGAACAGGACTCGCCTTGGAACGGGAATTGCCTTGTCCGAGTGCAACATTGGACGTCGAAACCGGAGAACAGGATGTTCGATACCCTGAACTGGGACGATTTGCGCGTATTTCTCCATGCCGCCCGCGCCGGAAATCTCAGCCAGACCGCCAAGCGGCTGCGGCTTGACCATTCCACAGTCAGCCGGCGGATCGCCCAGATGGAGGCGTCGCTCGGGGTCGCGGTGTTCGAGCGCCACCGCACCGGCCTCAAGCTCAACGAGATCGGTGAGCGGCTGCTGCGCCATGCCGAGCGGGTCGAGAGTGCGGTGATCGCCATTCGCGAGGAAGCCAGCGCCGGCGACACCGAGGCCCTGGCCGGGACGGTGCGCCTCGCCACAATGGAGGGGATCGCCTCGCTCTATCTGGCCGAGCGTTTCGCCAATCTGCGCCGCACCGCACCGCAACTGACCGTGGAACTCGTCACCTCCGCGCAGACGGTCTATGTCCACAAGCGCGAGGCCGACCTTTTCGTTTCGTTCTTCCAGCCGCCGGGGCCCGGCCTGATCTCGGAGCGGATCGGCAAATTCCGGCTCGGCCTGTTTGCAAGCCAGGCCTATCTGGACAGCCACGGCATGCCCGCAAGCCTGCGCGACCTCGGGGATCATTGGTTCGTGTCCTATATCGAGGACCTGATCCAGGTGGACTCGGTGCGCTGGCTCGCCGACGTCATCGAGGAGCCGAAAGTCGCGTTCCATTCCAACAGCATGATCGCGCAGATGAACGCAGCCTCAGGCGGCCTCGGCATCGTCATGCTGCCGAGCTTCGCCACCAACAACCGGCCGGACCTCATTCCCGTGCTCCCCGGCATCGCGATGCCCGCGCGCGAGGTCTGGCTCAACGTTCACAGCGACCTGCAATTCGCCCCGCGCATCCGCGCCGTCCGCGCCTTTCTCAAGAACACCCTGAAGCGGGATCCGGACATGCAGGCGACGCTGGTGCATGATCCGGAAAAGTGTGAAGCGGTTTTCCCTGCGACAAACGCGAAGCGTTTGCGCGGAGATCATGCTCAAACAAAAACCTAGAGCGCGATGACGATTCAACCTAATCCCATCGCGCTCTAGCGGTGTGCCGCAGCCGCGCACGGCAGATTGCAAAAATCCGTAGTTCCCTTCCCGGGGAGCGCGGCTGAAGTTCGACGGATGAGCGCAGGGCGAGGCGCATTCTCGAGTCTCGAGGGGGCAAATATGGACGCGGTTACTCCCGGCAATGCCGATCCGGCGCCAAGCGGCGTCGCTTTGGCCAGGAAACGGCTGTCGGTCGCGCTCGTGCTCAGCGCTGCGATGATCGTGATCTATTTCGGATTCATGGGGCTGTTTGCGTTCGACAAGCCGCTGCTCGGGACGATCCTGGTTCCAGGCCTGTCGCTTTGCATCGTGCTTGGCCCTCTGGTCATCATCTCCTCATTCCTGCTCTGCCTGATCTACGTGCTGTGGGCGAACCGCGTGTTCGACGCCGGCGTCCGCGATCTTCGCTGAGGGAGCAGGGACAATGGGCAGCAGCACGCTTTCGATCGGATTCTTCTTCGCTTTCATGGCACTCACCCTGGCGATCACCTATTGGGCCGCCCGGCGCACGCGCACGACCGAGCATTTCTTTGCCGCCGGCGGCCAGGTCACACCGTGGCAGAACGGCTGGGCGCTGGCGGGCGATTTCCTGAGCGCCGGGGCGCTGCTCGGCATTGCCGGCATCGTCACATCGAACGGGTTCGATGGCATGATCTATTCGATCGGATGGCTGGTCGGATGGCCGATCATCCTGTTCCTGATCGTGGAGCCCCTGCGCAATGTCGGCCGTTTCACCTTTGCGGACGTCGTGGCCTATCGCCTGTCGCAGCGGCCGGTGCGCCTTGCCGGTGCTGTCGGCACGCTCGCCGTGATCCTGTTCTATCTGATCGCCCAGATGGTCGCGACGGGTTCGCTCATCAAACTTCTGTTCGGTCTGCCCTACATCTGGTCGGTGGTCGTGGTCGGCAGCATGATGCTGATCTATGTCCTGTTCGGCGGCATGCTGGCGACGACATGGGTGCAAGTCGTCAAGGCTGCGCTCTTGATGGGCGGCGGGATCGTGCTCGCATTTCTCGTGCTGACCCATTTCGACATGAATCCCCTCAAACTGTTCGCCGCGGCAGCCGAGAAATACGGCACCAAGGTGCTGCAGCCGGGATCGAAGGTGGTCTCGGGCCAATGGGATGCCATCTCGCTCGGGCTCGGCCTGATGTTCGGGACCGCGGCGATGCCGCATGTCTTGATGCGGGCCTACACAGTGAAGGATGCCAAGGCGGCGCGGCTGTCGATCCTCTATGCGACGGGGATCATCGGCGTCTTTCACCTCATGGTGTTCATCATCGGCTTCGGCGCGATGGTCCTGGTCGGGCCCGACGCCGTGGCAAAGGCCGGAGGCGGCGGCAACATGGCAGCGCCCCTGCTGGCGCTCGCCGTCGGCGGCAACGCCTTTTTCGGCTTCATCTGCGCGGTTGCCTTCGCGACGATGCTCGCGGTGGTCGCCGGCTTGACGTTGTCGGGCGTCGCCACGATCTGTCACGACGTCTGGACCAACGTGGTCAGGAACGGCGAGGCCTCCCAGTCCGAGCAGCTCAAGGTGGCGCGCGTCGCGACCGTCGCCATTTCAATCCTCGCGATCGTTCTGGGTATCGCCTTCGAAGGCCAGAATGTCGCCTTCATGGCCGGGCTCGCGTTCTCGGTCGCCTGCGCGGCCAATTTCCCTTCGCTCGTTCTCGCCATCACGTGGCGGCGCTTCACGACGCCGGCAGCGGTCGCCAGCATTCTCGTGGGTACGCTGAGCTCGCTGATCCTGATCTATCTCTCGCCGACCATCCAGGTCGACATCGTCGGCAAGCCGCTCGCTCAGCTCGAGCATGAATGGTGGTTCGTATCGCTGCGCAATCCGGCAATCATCAGCATGCCGCTTTCCTTCGCCGTAGCGATCCTCGTTTCGCTGCTCACACGGGAGAAGAACGCGGATCTGACCTTCGATGAGATGCAACGGCGCATCCTGCTCGGACCGCTCCAGCCGCACGTCAGCCAGCGGCTCCGATAGCCTCTAAAGCAAAAGCCCCGGCCGCAAGGCCGGGGCTTTTCGCTTGCGAAAGCCGAACGTGATGAGCCTAATCGCGGCGGGGGCGCGTCAGCGTGAAGGTCTCGAAAGGCGCGATCTGACCGTCCGGTCCCACCACGTCGTAATAGACGACCTTGATCGAGGTGGTGCCACCGGGGGCTGAGCCCGGGTCGAGTGTGAAGGCCGCAAAGCCGTAGGCATGCGCGGCGTTGCGTACCGCCGACCACGGCGCCATCTCCTTGACATAGACGGGCGGGCGCTTGCCGGTCTTCGGGTCGACCTCACCGACGGCGGTGATCACACGGCAGGCCGGCGGGTTGAAGAACAGCTGGTTCGATGGCACGGATGTTCCGCCGCCGCCGATCACCATGTGCACCGTTCCCTTGGTGGTATCGATGACGTCGGTTGCCGTCGCTGAAGGCACGGGCGTCAGCGTTGCGTTCGATTCACGGCCGCGGATCGGGTGCGAGCGTTCGTAGTGGTGCTCGTGGCCGCACACCACGAGGTCGACGCCATATTTGTCGAACAGCGGTACAAATTCCTCGCGGATGCCGAGGTCCGCGCCGTTGAACATGTCGGCCGTCGAGATCGCGACCTGGTGCATGCACACCACGAGCCAGTCGATGCCATGATCGTCGCGGGCTGCCGCCAATTCCTTTTCCAGCCAGGCCTTCTGAGCCCCTTGCGAATAGCCGCGGACGTAGGAGTTGCCGCCGTCCTGATAGCAGATGTCGTCATTGGCAATGCTGATCACGCGCATTGAGCCGGCGGTGAAGGCGTACCAAAGCCCGCGCGTGACCTCGGTCTGGCCGGAGGCCTCCGGCACCGAGAAATAGGTCTGATAGGCCTGATACCCGATCGGCCCGTTGCCGAGCTCGTTTTCGTGGTTGCCGGCCGAGGGCATCCACGGACGCTTGCGGGCGCTGCGGGAGTTGTTGTCCCAGAAATCCCACCAGGTGCGAATGCGATCCTCCGCGAGATTGGCGTAGCAGAGGTCGCCGTTAAACAGATGAAACAGGGGTTTCAGCCGCTCGACGCCGAGCGTGGTATCGCCGGCCGCCGGCGAGCCGAGATTGTCGTTGACGTAAGCAGGACTTTGTCCCGTCATTCCCGCTGATGGCACGAACTTCTTGCCGAGCGTCGGTGTGCCCTGATCGCCGAAGCTCGTGAAGGTGAACGGTTCGCGGCCGCGCGGGCCGGTGCGAAACGTCGCGAACTCCGGCTCGGCGCCGTCATGCATCGCGCCGTAAAGATAGGCCGTGTCAGCCTGCAGGCCACGGAGCCTGGCGTGATAGGCGTATACGGGCTTATTGGACTTCGCATCGGTATAGCTTGTCGGCGTGGCGTCGACGGTTTGCTCGAACCTGCCATCGAGATGCCCAAGCACGACTTTCGGATTTTGAACGGGCTGCAGCGTGTGCCAGGACACCACCATTTCCGATGACGCATCCGCCCCGAACTGCAGGTGCAGTCCTGCGACCGGAGGGGTCGTCACCGGGTCGGACGACCGTGTTTCGAGCGAGACGGTTTGGCCGTCCGCAGCCCGGGCGAGGGAGGTCGCCAAGGTAGCCGCGCTGGCTAACCCCGCTGCAGCGAGAAGCTTGCGGCGGCTGAGGTCGAGGTTGATGGTTTCATCGTGATGTTCGGTCATGGCGGGAGGTCTCGTGCTCCATATCGACCTGGAAGAACTTATCGCAACTTGACGACAGTTCGGCAAACCGGCCTCCCTCATGAAAAAAGCCCCGGCCTTTCGGCCAGGGCTTTTCGATTCACGAGAAAGCGCTGATAGCGCCGCCTTACTTCTTCTTGCCGTCCTTGTCGAACTGCGAGACGTAGGCCCAGAGGTTTGCCGCTTCCGTGTCGTTCTTGATGCCGGCGAAGGCCATCTTGGTGCCGGGGATCTTGGCCTTCGGGTCCTTGATGTATTCGAGGAATTGATCCTTGCCCCAGGTGATGCCCGAGTTCTTGTTGGCGTCCGAATAGGAGTAGTCGGGCGCGGTGCCGGAATGGCGGCCGTCAAGGCCGTTCAGCTCCGGGCCGACCTTGTTCTTGGCGCCTTCGCCGATCGAATGACACGCCATGCATTTGTGGAAGGAAGTCTCGCCGGCGGCGACGTCCTGCGCTTGTGCCGCGGAGGCGGCGAACATGGCAGAGGCGATTGCGACGACACTGAGGGTCAAACGTTTCATGAGATGCTCTTTGGCTGGATCGACAGGGTAGGCACGGCGTTTTGGCATGGGCCGCTCGGAGAGGACAAGCCACGAAACCTTGACAGGTTTCATGACGGCAAGCTTGTCCCAGAGGGAAGTCCGCGGGAAGGGGGTATTCCTACCTTCGAATAAGCTACCCAAGTGAGCTACCCAAGTCCTGCCGGACGTGATTGATTCGGCAAAACAAATCGTTAAAGCGCAAACCGCTCGAGCGCGGGAAGCCGGAGGATTTCGAGATGGCCATCCTGATGCCGGAAGCCGACGCCGCGGTGCTGGGACGCCGCGCGGAGATCGTGGCTCGCTTGCGCGCAATCGTGCCGGGCGAAGGCGTGATCGACAGCGCAGCCGAGATGCGCGCCTATGAATCCGACGGGCTGACGGCCTATCGCCAGCCGCCGATGGTCGTGGTGCTGCCCGATACCACCGAGCAGGTCGCGAAAGTCCTGAAATACTGCCATGAGCAGAACATCAAGGTGGTACCGCGCGGCTCCGGCACCTCGCTCTCCGGCGGCGCGCTGCCGCTCGCAGACGGCGTGCTCTTGGGCCTCGGCAAATTCAAGCGCATCCGCGAGATCGATTTCGACAACCGCGCCGTCGTCACCGAGCCCGGCGTCACCAATCTCGCGATCAGCCAAGCGGTCGCGCATGCGGGCTTCTATTACGCGCCCGATCCGTCCTCGCAGATCGCTTGCTCGATCGGCGGCAATGTCGCGGAAAATTCCGGCGGCGTGCACTGCCTGAAATACGGCATGACCACCAACAATGTGCTCGGCTGCGAGATCGTGCTGATGAGCGGCGAGATTTTGCGGATCGGCGGCAAGTCGGCGGAAAATCCCGGCTACGACCTGATGGGCGTCATCACCGGCTCGGAAGGGCTGCTCGGCGTCATCACCGAGATTACCGTGCGGATCCTGCAGAAGCCGGAGACGGCCCGCGCGCTGATGGTCGGTTTTCCGGAAGTGGAAGCGGCCGGCGAATGCGTGGCTGATATCATCGGCGCCGGCATCATCCCGGGCGGCATGGAGATGATGGACAAGCCCGCGATCCACGCCGCCGAAGCCTTCGTCCATGCCGGCTATCCGTTGGATGTCGAGGCGCTCCTGATCATCGAGCTCGATGGTCCGTCCGTCGAGGTCGACGAGCTGATCAAGCGGGTCGAGGCGATCGCCAATGGCTGCGGCTCGACCACCTGCCAGATTTCGACCTCGGAGGCCGAGCGCAACCTGTTCTGGGCCGGCCGCAAGGCGGCGTTCCCGGCGGTCGGGCGCATCTCGCCGGACTATCTCTGCATGGACGGCACCATTCCGCGTGGCGCGCTGCCGAAGGCGCTGGCGCGCATCCGCGAGCTGTCGGAAAAATACGGCCTCGGCTGCGCCAACGTCTTCCATGCCGGCGACGGCAATCTGCATCCCCTGATCCTCTATGACGCCAACAAGCCCGGCGAGATCGAGAAAGCGGAGGCGTTCGGCGCCGACATCCTGCGCTGCTGTGTCGAGCTTGGCGGCGTGCTCACCGGCGAGCACGGCGTCGGCATCGAGAAGCGCGACCTGATGGGCGAGATGTTCTCCGAGATCGACCTGAACCAGCAGCAACGGCTGAAATGCGCCTTCGACGCGCAAGGCCTGCTCAACCCGGGAAAAGTGTTTCCGACGCTGCACCGCTGCGCCGAGCTCGGCCGCATGCATGTGCATGCCGGCAAGGTGGCGTTCCCGGATCTGCCGCGGTTTTAGGGGCACGCGCTCCCGACCGCGGAACGGCTCGGGGGCGTGAGGGAACCCGCTCTCGCCGCGCTTTGAATGCGCCAGGCTCGCATCGGCTATTCCAAGTAGCCCAATACTCACCATCGTACAGTCATGCTTTGGTCAAACCTGCATTGAGTCTTGTGGGTTCGCGATAGAGTTTCGCGGTAGAGTGGAGTCCGACCGCCCGCCTTGGGGACGCTTGGAGGGAAAGGAGCGCCCATGAATTCCACGATGAACCCGGACGCCGTCCTGTCCGCACGCGCGGATGAGCGGCTTGCCCATGCCTATGAGCAGATCGCCCGCGCGGACGACGAGCTCACGCGCGTCACCGAAAAGCTTTCGAGAATGGAAAATGAGGCCGCGCGCCGTCCGGCGGCGGCTTACAACCCCCAGCGATCCCGCGGGTCGGGGTCACGTGGCCTGATCGCCTTCTTCCTGACAGCGTGCATTGGCGGTGCGGCTTTCGCATCGCACTCCTCCTATGGCGAAGCAGCCAGGGAGACCATCGCCCCGTTTGTGCCGAGCTATATCTCCACTTCATGGTTGTCGGTGGCAAAGCCTCAGGACGCGGCGCAGCAGACCTCGTCTCCCGTTCAGCTCGCCGCGGCAGAGACAACGCTGCTGCAGCCAACACCCTCGGCGCAGACCCCGATGCAAGCCATCCCGTCGGCGCCCGCCGCTGCCCCAGTCCCGGCGTCTCCCGACCTGACGCAAATGCTGCAGTCGATGGCGCACGACATTGCCACGGTGGAGCAGGGGATCGAGCAGCTCAAGGCGAACCAGGCGCAAATGGCCGCTGACAATGCGCGCGCCATCGAGGGGCTGAGGGCGAGCCAGGAGCAATTGACACACCTTGCCGCCAGACCTGCCGACAAGCCTTCCACAAAGCCTGCCGCCCAGCCCGTGGCGCCGGAGACGACGCGGGCCAAGCCGCCGGCGTCTCCGCCAGGGGCCCCAAAGCCCGTCGCCAGTACCGCGCACAAGCCTCCGCAAGCCTCGCCGTCGCAAGCCAAGCCGCGTGCGCAGCCGGTCCAATTGCAGCCGGATGCGCAGTAGTCGTCGTAGGCGCTGCAACGCAGATTGTGTTGGGCGCATCGATCAACGCTGAAAGCGGCCTCCCCTTTCAAGGGGGAGGCCGTTGTTCTGCGTGTCACAGCAGCGCGTATTGGGCGCGCTCGCGTTTGGCCAAAAGCGGCAGCGCTTGTTCTGCAATATAGGTCTTGAAATGCGCGCTCTCCTGGTGCGCCTTGAAGGCGGCTTCGTCGCGGAACAGCTCGTAAAACAGGAACTGTGCCGGATTTTCCTTGGCCCGCGAGATCAGGAACAGCTTTACGCCTTCCTCGCGCTGCGCCTCGGGCAGGAAGCGGTCGAGGATCGAGGCCACCTTGTCGGCCTCGCCTTCCTTCGCCTCCCATTGCGCGACGACCAGAAGTCCGCCGCCGTCGACGGCTTCGCTGAGCGATTTCTTCGATGCATACTGGTTCATGGTTTTGTCTCCTTGTGGTTCGGATCGAGATGGTGAAATCGTCCATGGCGAGAAATTGCAGATCGCCAGGATCGCGCCGAATGTTCCGATCGCCGCTCGGCGGCTGAACATCCCGGCAGCACGCGGCGCTGGCCGCGCGTCCGTCAAACGCTCCATGCTTGTCTCCATCAGTTTGTTTTCGATCGCGATCAACGCGACCTTGTAGCGATGGTTCGCCCGGTTCGATTCGTCGGTGATCGAACTATCGATGTCGTGAATCATTCGACTGTCATCGAAGTGTGTTGTCCGAAACTGGGATCGCGCCGGCACCGGGCTTCACTCATTCGCGCCCTTGTCTCCGTCGCTCATGTCGCTAGAAGGAAGTCCGCAGGACGATGGTGCGTTCGCATTCGTCGCAAGCGTTCAAGAAGGCGGGTTGGCGTGGACATCCTGAAAATACGTGACGCCGGGGACGTCGAGGCGGTGGTGCGGGCGGCGATTGCGAACGAGCAGCCGCTGGAAATCATCGGCCATGGTTCCAAGCGCGGCATCGGCCATCCAATGGCGACCAACGCCGTGCTCGACCTGTCGGCGCTGAACGCCGTTACCTCCTACGAGCCGAACGAACTGATCATCACCGTGCAGGCCGGCGCACCGTTCGCCGACGTGGCTTCCCTGATCGACTCCAAGAACCAGCAATTCGCCTTTGAGCCCATGAATACCGCGCCGCTGCTCGGCACACCCGAGATCGGCACCATCGGCGGCATGATCGGCGCCGGCCTTGCCGGCCCCCGCCGCATCAAGGCGGGCGGAGCGCGCGACCATCTGCTCGGCGCGCACGCCGTCTCCGGCTTCGGCGACAGCTTCAAGACCGGCGGCAGGGTGGTGAAGAACGTCACCGGCTATGACCTCTGCAAGCTGCTCGCGGGCTCCTGGGGCACGCTCGCGGTCATGACCGAGGTGACGCTGAAGGTGATGCCGCGGCCGGAAGCCGAGCGCACGCTGCTGCTCCGCGGCCTCGACGATCTCGCCGCCAACCGCGCCATGACGGCCGCGCTGGGCTCGCCCTTCGATGTCTCCGCTGCGGCCCATGTGCCGAGTTCCGCGCTGCGGGCCGAGGTTGCAGGCTTCGACCGGCTCGGCTCGCCGCGTCAGGCGCTGACCCTGATCCGGCTCGAAGGCATTCTGGCCTCCGCCAGCCACCGCGCCGCCTCGCTGGCCAAGGCGCTCGGCTCCTTTGGCGCCGTCGAGACCATCGAGGACGCGCCTTCTGTCGCGGCCTGGCAATCGATCCGCGACGTGCTGCCGTTCGCCGCCGCCGGACCGCTTGGGGCTTGGCCGGTATGGCGGATCGTCTGCCCACCGGCCTCCGGCGGCGCGCTCGGTCAGGCTTTGGCGCGCGATACCGGGGGCGACGTGATCTATGACTGGGGTGGCGGCCTGATCTGGGCGGCGCTGCCGCCCAAGCCGGACGGACAGGCGGAGCTGGTGCGTGGCCGCGTGAGCGCGGCCGGCGGCCACGCCGCGCTGCTGCGGGCTTCCGAGGAGGTGCGGCGACATGTCGACGTGTTCCATCCGCAGACGGAGGGACTGGCAGCTTTGAGCGAGCGCGTGCGCCAGAGCTTTGATCCGAAGGGCGTGCTCAACCGCGGTCGCCTGATCCGGGGAGGGGGCGCATGAAGACCGAATTTTCGCTGGCCCAACTCGCCGATCCCGACATCAAGGAAGCCGACAAGATCCTGCGCGCCTGCGTCCATTGCGGCTTCTGCACCGCGACCTGTCCGACCTATGTGCTGCTCGGCGACGAGCTCGATAGCCCGCGCGGCCGCATCTATCTGATCAAGGAGATGCTGGAAAAGGGCGCCCCCCCGACGGAGGAAGTGGTCAAGCATATCGACCGCTGCCTGTCGTGCCTGGCCTGCATGACCACCTGTCCATCGGGCGTGAACTACATGCATCTCGTCGACCAGGCGCGGGTCAGGATCGAGCGGGATTATCGCCGGCCGCTGACCGAGCGGCTGCTCCGCTCGGTGCTTTCGCTGGTGTTGCCGAACCCGAAGCTGTTCCGCACCAGCATGCTGCTGGCACGGCTTGCCCGGCCCCTTGCGGTGCTGCTGCCGACGCCAAGGCCCTCGGCCACACCGACGCTATTGCGGCGCATCAAGGCGATGCTGGCGCTGGCGCCTGGGCATTTGCCTGCGCCGGGACCTGTGGCGGGCACGGTGTTTGCCGCGGCCGGCGAGCGTCGCGCTCGCGTTGCGCTGTTGCAGGGTTGCGCGCAACAGGTGCTGGCGCCGCGAATCAACCAGGCCGCCATCAACGTGCTGACGCGCCATGGCATCGAGGTCGTGCTGGCCCGTGACGAGCAATGCTGCGGCGCATTGACCCATCACATGGGCCGCGACGAGGACGCGCTGGCGCGCGCCCGCGCCAACGTCACCGCGTGGACGGCCGAGGCCGATCGCGGCGGGCTCGATGCCATCCTGGTGACGACGTCCGGCTGCGGAACGGTCATCAAGGACTACGGCTATATGCTGCGAGAAGACCCTGCTTTTAAAGGGCCGGCAGCGCGGGTGTCGGCGCTCGCGAAAGACATCAGCGAGTATCTCGCAGGCCTTGAATTAAAGGCGAAAGCGAGCGCGCATGATGGCCTCACCGTCGCCTATCACTCCGCCTGCTCGCTGCAGCATGGGCAGAAAGTAGTTAGTCTTCCGAAAGAATTGCTTTCCAAGAGCGGATTCGTGGTGAAAGATGTCCCGGAGAGTCATTTGTGTTGCGGTTCGGCTGGTACCTACAACCTTCTCCAGCCTGACATTGCGACGAGGTTGCGCGATCGAAAGCTCGCCAACATCGCAAGCGTCGAGCCGGACATGATCGCTGCGGGCAACATCGGATGCATGATGCAGATTGCCGGCGGCACATCGGTTCCTGTCGTGCACACGATTGAGCTTCTCGATTGGGCGACGGGCGGTCCGCGGCCAGGGGATCTGGGGCCAAGACCGAACTGATTGAATGGCTCCGCGCGACAGGTGCGGGAATGCTGGGAAAACGCCTGATGGACACGGATCGGCGGCAACAGGAGGATCACGATGGCTAAAGGGAAAAAGAGCAAGAAGGGCAAAAAAGACAAGAAGAAAAAAGTGATGGCGGCGAAGAAGTCCGCAAAGAAGGCTTCGAAGAAATCAGCCAAGAAGGTTGCCAAGAAGTCGGCGAAGAAATCAGCCAAGAAGGCCGCGCCGAAGAAAGCGGCCAAAACGACCGCGAAGAAGGCAGCGAAGAAAACCGCAAGGAAGGCTGCACCGAAGAAGAGCGCGCCGAAGAAGGCCGCGGCTCCGAAGCCCGTTGCGCCAAAGCCCGTTGCGCCCGCGGTGGAACACGCCCCCCCGGCAGCGGAACCGGCGCCCGCCCCGAGCTGGGCGATGCCGAGCTCTCCTGCTCCGGAGACACCGTCCTACGACCACCACATGTCGTCCGGCGACCACGACGACCACAACGGCTGACGGGTTCGTTCCGGCACGGCCGGATCAGTTGCAAAAAGGCCGCGGCGCCCGGGCGTCGCGGCCTTTCGCTTTTGGTCTTTGTGGCTGCTCGGTTCGGCGCCGCCGCATGATTCGCAAAGCCTTGGCGCTATGCATGTTGATGGGCGTTCCACACAGTGGATTACGGGACGGCAGGTGAGGCAAAACCGCCAAAATTGTTGTTTGGGGGCAACACACTCCAACAACCTCACCCAGATTCCCCAAAACGCCCAAAAAGTCGGCAGATGCCTGTGTTTTTTGCTTCACGGTCGCGTCAGCAAGCTTCAGATTGCCCCGGGTTAACGAATTTTGTCTTCAGCCAGGCGTTGATTGCCCCGGGGGGCTTCACGGAACCGGGCTGGTTCTTGGAAAGTGATGGGGATCCACATGAAGAAGTTGGTCTTGTTAGCAACGGCGCTGGCAATGATTTCGGGCTCAGCGTTCGCAGCGGATATGCCTTTGAAAGCGGTCAAGGCGCCGCCGCCGGCTCCGTTCGATCCCTGGGATGTCGCCTTCGGCGGCGCGCTGATGAGCGACTACATCTTCCGCGGCGTCACCCAGTCCAACCACCAGCCTTCGGTCGCGGCCTATTTCGAGCCCCGCTACAACGTCAACAAGGACCTGCAGCTCTACGTCGGCACCTCGGGGGAAAGCATTTCCTTCTCGAACCGCGCTGCGGCTGAAATCGACGTCTACGGCGGTATCCGCCCGACCTTCGGCGCGGCCGCCTTCGACTTCGGTGTCTGGGGTTACCTGTACCCGGGCGGAAGCTGCGCCGACAATTTCGGCGTCGCTGGCGGCCCCTTCGGGTTCGTCCCCGGCGGCAATGTCTGCCCGCTCAGCACCCAGACGATCTTCCTGTCCGACGGCAACGTGATGAAGCGGAACGTCAGCTTCTTCGAAGCCTACGGCAAGCTGAACTACACGATCAACGACAACTGGGCTTTCGGCGTCAACGAATACTACTCGCCGAACTTCCTGAACTCGGGCGCCTGGGGTGACTACGCCTCGGTCACCGGCAAGTGGACCGCGCCGAGCTCGATGATGGGCACCAGCGGCGTCGGCGTGTATGTGTCGGGCGAATTCGGCCGTCAGTGGTTGGGCACTTCGGACGCGTTCTACGGAACGGGCCCCGGAACGGCTTTCGCCGCCGGCATCCCCTACAAGAGCTATGACACCTGGAACGTCGGCATCGGCTTCACCTACAAGGTGTTCACGCTCGACCTGCGTTACTCCGACACCGACCTGAACAAGGGTGATTGCAACGCCTTCACCAGCGCCTTCAACTCGACCGGTACCGCCAACGTGACGCCGATCAATCCGACCGGCGCCGCCTCGAACTGGTGCGGCGCGGCGGGTATCGCCAAGCTCTCGTTCGACCTGACAGCGATGACTAACCTGAAGTAAGTCTTTGCTGGAAAGTTATCCGAGGGGTGGCAGAGCGATCTGCCGCCCCTTTCGTTTGATCATTTGGCTCGTTTGATCACGGCTTGTTTGATCACGGTTTGGCGGCCTCAGTTGCTGCCGGGCAGGGCGTAGTGATCGTCCTCGCGCTTGAGCGCGGCCTTGCGCTGGTGGAACGCTTCCAGCGTCGAGCGATGTCCGATCGAGACGATGGTGCTGTCGGGCAGCTTCTCTTCAAGCAGGCGGTAGAGCGCGGTCTCGGCGGGCTCATCCAGCGAGGCGGTCGCCTCGTCCAGGAACAGGAATTTCGGCGCCTGCAACAGCGCGCGCGCAATGCCGAGCCGCTGCTGCTCGCCGAGCGACAATATCCGGTTCCAGTGCTCTTTCTCGTCGAGCTTTGCGGCGAGTTGCGGCAGGCCGATCTGCTGCAGCACCTCCTTGACCCGCTCGGCGGCGAATGACGAGGCCTCGCTCGGATAGGCGATTGCCGCGTGCAGCGAGCCGATCGGGAAGTAGGGCTTTTGCGGCAGCATCATTAGCGTCGATTTGCCGGGAACCGAGATCGAGCCGCTGCCGAACGGCCAGATTCCGGCAATGGCGCGGAACAGCGTCGACTTGCCCGCGCCGGAGGGGCCGGCCAGCAGCATGCGCTCGTGGCCGCGAATGCGGAAGCTGTCGGCCGCAATCAGCGGCGCGCCACCCGGCAGCCGCACCAGAAGCTTGTCGAGGTCGATCTCGTCGCCTCCTGCCTTGACGCTGATCGAGCCGCTGTCGGTCTTCAGATGTGCCGCGCTTGCAACCGACATCTCGAAGCCGTCGAGACGCGCAACGACGGCGCGCCATTCCGCCATCGTGCGATAGACCTGGACGACGAAGGAAAGCGCCTTTTGCACGCTGCCGAACGCCTCCGCCGCCTGAACCATCGAGCCCAGCAGGATCTTGCCGGCAAAATAAGCCGGCGCGATCAGGACGAGCGGAATGATGACCGCGGCCTGAGAAAAGCTCGCGGTGAAGGCCGTCAGTCGCTTGGTCCGGCTCATGATGGCGTACCAATTGGAGACGACGCCGCCGAAGCGGTCGAGCAGCCGCGTGCGCTCCGCGCGCTCGCCATCCAGCAGCGCAATCTGCTCGGCGTTTTCACGCGTACGCACCAGGTTGAAGCGGAAGTCGGCCTCGCGGCGCTGCTGCTCGAAGTCGAGATTGACGAGAGGCGCGCCGATCCACTGCGTCAGCACCGTTCCGAACACCGAGTAGATCAGCGCCGCCCAGACCAGATAGCCGGGGATCGCGTAGGTGACGCCGGATATACTCAGCGGCGCCTCCTCCGACAGTCCCCACAGGATGATCACGAAGGAGACGAACGTGACGATCGAGTTCAAGAGCGTGAGGCCGATGTCCAGCGTTCGATCGACAAACAGCTTGGTGTCGTCGGCGATGCGCTGGTCGGGGTTATCGGCCGCATCGCCCCGCAACTGCATGCGGTAATGGTTGGCGCCCTCGAGCCAGTCGCCGAGATATCGGGTGGTCATCCAGTTGCGCCAGCGGATCTGGAGCCACTGGTTCAGATAGAGCTGGTAGACGGAGGTCGCCACCGAAATGGCCGCGAGCACCGTGAAGAAGATGACGTTGTGCGTGAAGCCGTCCCAATCCTTCTCCTGCAGCGAATTATAGAAACGGTTGCGCCACTGGTTGAACAGCACGTCGAGGCCGACCGAGGCGAGCTCGATGGCAATGACTGCGGCGAGCAGGCTGCAGCCGGCCCATTTGTCCTCGGATTTGAAGTAGGGCGTGGCGATGCGCCAAACGATCGCGAGCGTCGCGCGGATGTTTTTCACAGATATGAGTCTCCTGGAAGACGGGGCCAAGGTTCTGGGATTAGAGCGGAATTTCGCACACCTAGACTAAGGTCGTAAGTCGCTTGGTGTTGGTTGTCCTGTCCCGGCCCGCAACTAGACCCTAGCATGGCGATAACGGCGCGAGGCAGGGGGCCGGCCGACTTCGCGACCTTGTGAGCGAAATTTGCTTCACGCAAATTCCGCGGGACTATTTCGCACCTTGGATGGTTTACCCCTGCAAGCGCGTCGGGCACGAGAACGTGCCGCATAAGCGCGTGGGGGAGAACGCACAATGTGGAATCAAGTCTATAACCCGCTGGGCAGCGCAGCGCTGTCCACGATTGCGGCGGCCATTCCGGTGGTCACGCTTCTAGTCCTGATCGCCAGCGGCCGGGTCAAGGCCCATATCGCGGCGATCATCGCCGTGATCCTCACCAACCTGATCGCGATCTTCATCTTCACCATGCCCGCGGGCATGTCGATCCGCGCGTCTGTGCTCGGGATCGTGTCCGGCTTCTTCCCGATCGGCTGGATCGTGCTGAACGTCATCTTTCTCTACCAGATCACGGTCGCCACGGGTCAATTCGAGCTGTTGAAACGCGCCGTCGGCGGCGTCACGGAGGACCGCCGTCTGCAATTGCTGCTGATCGCGTTCTCCTTCGGCGCCTTCTTTGAGGGCGCGTCGGGGTTCGGGACCCCCGTTGCGATCACAGGCTCGGTGCTGATCGGGCTCGGCTTCTCGCCGCTCGCGGCGTCGGGCCTGTCCCTGATCGCAAATACTGCACCCGTCGCCTATGGCGCGCTCGGCACACCGATCCAGGGCCTCGCCACGGTCACCGGCCTCGATCCCTATGTTCTCGGCGCGATGGTCGGCCGGCAATTGCCGGTGTTCTCGCTGATCGTGCCGTTCTGGGTGGTGTGGGCGTTCGCGGGCTGGCGCGGCATGAAGGAGATCTGGCCCGCCATTCTCGTGACCGGCGTCACCTTCGCGGTCCCGCAATTCGTGATCTCGAACTACATCAATCCGTGGATCGTCGACATCGGCGCCTCGCTGATCTCGATGGGCTGCCTGATCCTGTTCCTCAGGGTATGGCAGCCAAGAGAGCTCTGGCTGTCGCCGGCGCTGCGCGGTCGCGATGAATCGACCGAGAGCATGGCGGCCGCCAAGCCGATGGACAAGATGGCTTTGACGCAGGCACAACTCTGGAGCGCGCTGTTGCCGTGGATCATCGTCTGCATCGTCATGCTGGTCTGGGGGAGCGGTTGGTTCAAGACCTGGGCCGATTCGATCTTCGTCTGGAGATATCCAGTTCCCGAACTGCACAACATGATCAATACGGTCCCGCCGGTGGCCGCGAAGCCGACGCCGCAAGGTGCGGTGTTCGCTTTCACCTATCTGTCCTTTACCGGAACGGGCATGCTGATTGCGGCGATCATTTCCGGCTTCCTGGCGGGCTTTTCGCCGGCACGGATGGTGATCGAATATGGCCGCACCATACGCCTGTGCGCGATTTCGCTGATCACGATCTCGGCCATGCTTGCGATCGGCACGCTGACGCGTCTCTCGGGGGTCGACGCCACGCTCGGCCTGGCCTTCGCCGCGACCGGCGTGCTCTATCCCTTCTTCGGCACGCTGCTTGGCTGGCTCGGCGTGGCGCTGACGGGATCGGACACCGCCTCGAACATCCTGTTCGGCAATCTGCAGAAGATCACCTCCCAACAGCTCGGCCTGTCCTCGGTGCTGATGGCCGCCGCCAACTCGTCCGGCGGCGTGATGGGCAAGATGATCGACGCGCAGTCGATCGTCGTCGCCTCCACCGCCACCAACTGGTACGGCCATGAAGGCACGATCTTGCGCTTCGTGTTTAAGCATTCGATCGCGCTGGCCTGTCTCGTCGGTCTGTTCGTGATGCTGCAGGCCTATGTCTGGCCGTTTACGCTGATGGTTCTCAATTAGCGCAGGCCTTGAATTTCGAGCCGCCGGTTCATGACGAAAATCCTCGCGGGCATGACGCTCGCGGGGATTTTTTCGCGTCATTTTTTTACCCTTGCGAACCTGTTCAACGTCACGCGCGTCGAATAGAACGGCGCCGGAAAGCGTTCCCTGATTTCGAGAGGTCTTGATGCGTTCAATTCGTTTTGCCCGGCAAGTGGCCAGCATTTCATTGATCCTGCTTGCATCCATTGCAGCCCTGCGTGAGGCCCGGGCCGAGACCGGTTTTCCCTTCGGCATGGAAATGACACTGGACGCGCCGCCTCAGCGCGGCTCCAAGCGCGTGCCGGACCTCGATATCGGCGACAATGGCGAAGTCGTGCTGGAGCTCTGGTGCAAGGGCGGCAAGGGCCAGTTCTCGGTCGCCGGCGACACCGTGATCTTTGTGGCCGGGCAGATGGAGGAGCGTTCCTGTCCGCCGGACAAGGCCCAGGCCGACGACGATCTCGTCGCGGCACTGACGGAAGCCACCAACTGGCGCCGCCAGGGCGATTCCGTTTCCTTCATCGGCAACAGGACGCTCAAGTTCCGCATCAACACGAATTGACGTTCGCCGTCGTCATGGCCGGGCTTGCCGTCTTCGCTGACGCTACGCCGGCCGAGTGAGACTGTGGCCCGGCGAAGCCTTGGCGGAGCCGGGTCCTGGCCATCCCGTCTTTGGATCGCAAGAAAGCAAGACGTGGATGCCCGGCAAAAGGCCGGGCATGACGAATCGTAACGACGTGGATGCGATCTATTTCCACACCGACTTGTCGGCGTCCCAGCGCTGGCCCTTCAATTCCTTGGTCAGCGCCTCCACCGAACCGGTATTGTCCTGCTCCTCGCTGTCCTCGTCGCCGGTGGAAGCATCGGACAGAGTGAGCTTGGCGCCGGTGCTTTCATCGGCGGTAGTGGTGACGGGATTGCTGATCCAGAGCATCAGGTGATCGGAGCTGCCGGGCTTGTCCGGCGACACCAGGCCGTTGACCTCGATCGAGTCGGTGAGATCGAGCGCGGGATAGACCGTGCTCGGCCGCTTGAAGATCAGCTTCAGCTTGCCGGTGGTGGCGCTCCAGCTCGAACTGGCAAGCTTGGCCGAGAGCGTTGTCGACAGCACGTTGGCAACGGATGCCACCAGCTTGTCCCTGTTGGTCTTGTCGCCGTCGCGCCAGTCGGCGGCCGGAAAGCGGATGGCGCGGTCCATCTCGACCAGGCCCGTGGTCCATCCGGCGGCGACGACGCCCGGCGCCGACTTCGCCTTCTCGATCAGCGCCGCGGCATGGTCGGGATCGACGGAGAGACTGAGGGTCTGCTGGCCGGAGCGTAACGCATCGCAGGTAACGGTGAGGCTGTTTAGCGCGACCTCGACATCCTGGCCCTTCAGGCTCTTGAGGAAGTCCGCCGCCGCGTCGAGCTTGATGCGCACGCCGACCGATTCCGGCGAAACTTCGGTGAAATCCTTCGGCGTCGCGGTGATGCCGTCATCGACGGTTTGGCTGTCCTGGAATTCCTTCTCGCTGATGTCGGAATTCTCGCTCGAGACCACTTCGGTCACGGTCTGGCCGATGCTGATCTGGCCGCGGAAATCGAAGGTGTCGCCGTTCTGCTTGCGCGTGAGTTTCACGCTGACCGGCTTCTTGTCACCGAGGCTCGAGGTCGTGCCGGTCATGGTCTGGCCGTTGACCGTCAGGTTGGCGACAAAGCGGTCCTTGCGGTCGGAGCTCTTGTCGACGGGATAACAGAGATCGAGGCTTGCCGCCGTCACGGTCTTGCCCTGCCGGGTCTCCTTCAGGATGACGTCGGCATTGCCATCCATCAGCCCGTCGATGGCGGTGAAATACCTGACCTCGACGGCGTTCGGATCAGGCTTGGTCGAGAGCTTGACCTGGGCGGTGGCGAAATCCGGTGTGGCTGCGAACAGGCTAGCTGCAACCAACAAAAGCGCGCGCATGCGAAATTCCTTTTGGGGGGCTGGAGTCGGCGTCTTGGCGTCAAGTATCTCGGCCTTAAGTAGCAAACCAATATGGCATCTGCCAAAAAGAAGGCCGCCCGGAGGCGGCCTTTTTTCTCGTGATCCGATGGAACGGAGGACTTTCTTAGAAACCCATGTTTTCTTAGAAACCCATGCCGCCCATTCCACCCATGCCGCCGCCGGCCGGCGACGGGGTGGCCGGCTCCTTCGGCAGCTCGGCGACCATGGCTTCGGTCGTGACCAAGAGGCCCGCCACCGAGGAGGCGTCCTGCAAGGCGGTGCGCACCACCTTGGCCGGGTCGATGATGCCCTTGGCGACCATGTCGACATATTCCTCGGTCTGGGCGTCGAAACCGAAGGTCTCCGACTTGTCCTCGAGGATCTTGCCGACCACGATCGAGCCCTCGACGCCGGCGTTCTCCGCGATCTGGCGAAGCGGGGCCTCGAGCGCCTTCAGCACGATGTTGATGCCGGCCTGCACATCCGGATTGTCGTTGTGGATGCGACCGACCGCCTTCTTGGCGCGGAGCAGTGCCACGCCGCCGCCGGGCACGATGCCTTCCTGCACCGCGGCGCGGGTGGCGTTGAGCGCGTCCTCGACGCGGTCCTTCTTCTCCTTGACCTCGATCTCGGTCGCGCCGCCGACCTTGATGACCGCGACGCCGCCGGCGAGCTTGGCCAGCCGCTCCTGCAGCTTTTCACGATCGTAGTCGGAGGTGGTCTCCTCGATCTGCGCCTTGATCTGGCTGACGCGGGCCTCGATGTCCTTCTTCTTGCCCGCGCCCTTGACGACCGTGGTGTTCTCCTTGTCGATCACCACCTTGCCGGCGCGTCCCAGCATGTTCACCGTGACGCTTTCGAGCTTCATGCCCAATTCATCGGAGATGAGCTGGCCGCCGGTCAGGATCGCGATGTCTTCCAGCATGGCCTTGCGGCGATCGCCGAAGCCGGGCGCCTTGACGGCGGCGACCTTCAGCCCGCCGCGCAGACGGTTCACCACCAGCGTGGCGAGCGCCTCGCCCTCGACGTCCTCGGCGATGATCAGGAGCGGACGGCCGGACTGCACCACGGCTTCCAGCACCGGCAACATCGCCTGCAGGCCGGAGAGCTTCTTCTCGTGCAGGAGGACGTAGACGTCCTCGAGCTCGGCGGTCATCTTCTCGGCATTGGTGACGAAATAGGGCGAGAGATAGCCGCGGTCGAACTTCATGCCCTCGACGATATCGACCTCGGTCTCGAGCGACTTGTTCTCCTCGACCGTGATCACGCCTTCATTGCCGACCTTCTGCATCGCCTGCGCGATCATCTTGCCGATCGCGGCGTCGCCATTGGCCGAGATGGTGCCGACCTGGGCGACCTCGGAGGAGGAGGCGACCGGCTTGGCGCGCTTCTCGATATCCTTCACCACGGCGGCGACCGCGATGTCGATGCCGCGCTTGAGGTCCATCGGGTTCATGCCGGCGGCAACCGACTTGCCGCCCTCGCGCACGATCGCCTGCGCCAGCACGGTCGCGGTGGTGGTGCCGTCGCCCGCGGTGTCGTTGGTCTTGGAGGCGACTTCGCGCAGCATCTGCGCGCCCATGTTTTCGAACTTGTCGTCGAGCTCGATCTCCTTGGCGACGGTGACGCCATCCTTGGTGATGCGCGGCGCGCCGAAGCTCTTTTCGATGACGACGTTGCGGCCCTTCGGCCCCAGCGTCACCTTCACCGCGTTGGCGAGCACATCGACGCCACGCAGCATGCGGTCACGCGCGTCGCCGGCAAATTTTACGTCCTTGGCAGCCATTTGAATTACTCCTGGAATTGATTGGGTTGAGGCGCTCGCCAATGTTTTCAATTCGTCATCGCCGGGCTTGACCCGGCGATCCATCGCGCTTGAAAGACTCTTTCGAAGAAGATGGATGCCCGGGTCAAGCCCCGGGCATGACGACGTATGTGAGATGCTATGGGCTTAAACCAGCACGCCCATGATGTCGGACTCCTTCATGATCAGGAGCTCCTCGCCGTCGAGCTTGACCTCGGTGCCCGACCATTTGCCGAACAGCACGCGGTCGCCGACCTTGAGGTCGATCGGGATCAGCTTGCCGGCCTCGTCGCGGCCGCCAGGCCCAACCGCCGTGACCTCGCCCTGCGACGGCTTTTCCTTGGCCGTGTCGGGGATGATGATGCCGCCCTTGGTCTTCTCTTCGGCGTCGATACGCTTGACCACGACGCGGTCATGCAGCGGACGGAATTTGGATTTGGCCATGAGGTTTCCCTTGGATTACAGGTCGCTTTACAGGTCTGGTCGGCAAGTCGGACACAAGTCGCAATACGGCCTTATTCGACGCCGGCTTGGCGCCTACATGACCCGCATCCTTGATCCGCGTCCTTGGCAATCGCGCCCATTGAGTGCTAATCGCGCCCCGAAATATGGCTTGGCGAAGTTCCTGTCAAGCAAAGGTGGTTAAGGCCTTATTGAGGCTGGTATAGGATGCTGTGTGGCGAAACCGGAGCGGGGCAATGGGCGTAGTTGTTGCTCCGACAACAGTTTTACGCTTGGCTGCGACGCGGGTGCGGCCACGAATCTTGTTCGGGGGAATGCCATGTTGAGTTTGGGCTACGCGCGGACGGTCGCCAGATTGTCGATTGTGTCGGCGCTGGCGATATCCCTGGGCGCCTGCGGCAGCATGAGCCTGGGCAATTTTGGCTTCGGTGGCTCCTCCGACCCTGCCCCGGCGGCAGAGCCCGGCGTCGAGCCGGAAATGCCCGCAACCATCCGGTCCGAGGAGCTGGTCGGCAAATGGGGCCTTGCCTCCTACCAGAACCCGACCGACCGCGCCCGCACCGAGAAGCAGGCCGCCGCCCAGTGCAAGCAGCCCTATGTGATCGGCGCTGGCCAGTCCGGCGGCGTCGTGATGCATCTGGCCGACCAGGCCACCCCGCAGGAATTGCGGGTCAAGGGCAGCCGGAGCGGCAAGAACTATATCGGTCCGCCTGGCCCGCCCGGCGGCGAGCAGGACCGCGAGATCGTCACCTTCGACGGCCGCGTCCTGATCACCCGTTTCACCGACAAGGACGCTGCTACCCGCTACGGCAACATGGTCTATGTCCGCTGCGGACCGCGGGCTTAACGGTCCTGTAAGCCAGTCTCCGTCATTGCGAGGAGCGTAAGCGACGAAGCAATCCAGACCGTCTCCGCAAGGGCAGTCTGGATTGCTTCGCGGAGCCTGTCATCGGGCGGCGCTTCGCGCCGACCCGTTGGCTCGCAACGACGATCGGGAAACAAAAACGCCGGCCTCTCGGCCGGCGTTTCGTTTGTCTCCCAAGAACGGCTTGGTAAGTATGGCTTAGTCGAACAAGGCGTCGATGTCGTCCTGCGAGGCATGGCCCGCATCGCCATCGAGCTTCGGCCCGTTGAGCAGGCGGGCATCGCCCTCGCGGGTGTCGACGATCGGCGGCGCATGCGCGCGGATGGCGTCGACGCCGCCCCAGATTTCCATCATCTCGTAGATGTGCTTTTCGATGAAGCGCATCGTCGCCATCACCTTGGTGATGCGCTGGCCGGTGAGGTCCTGGAAGTTGCAGGCCTCGAAGATCGAGATCACGCGTTCCTGGATTTCCTCGCTCAGGATTTTCTGCTGCTCCGGCGAATTGACCTTGGAGAGGGCACTCGATGCCTGGTCGATCGCTTCGGCCGCTTCGAGGATCTGCTGGGTGGCCTGTTCGGTACCGCCGACGACCGCGCCGAGCTCGCCATTGACCTTGGCCATCTCCTCGCCGTCGAAGCTCTTGCCGTGCAGGACGGCGATCTCGCGCTTGGTACGACTGATCGCGTCATGGATCAGATCGAGCTCGATCTTGAGCTTCTCGCACTGCTCGATCTGGGCGCGGTAGGTTTCCAGCAATGCGTTCGCTTCCGCGACTTCGCGCGTCACCGATCCTTCGAGCGTTTCGGCCGTTGCGCTTTTGCTGATGCTGACGCCGCTGCCCATCTGGGCGCGGATGGCGCGCAGCTCGGCCATGATCTCGCGATGCATGGGGCCAGTATCGACGTCGCCCCCTTCCGGCAGCTGGATCACTTCGCCGATGGCTTCTTCGATACGAAAACGCTTGCGTTGAGCGGGCATGAGGGCTGTTCCTGAGATTCACACGCCACCTTTTAGACATATGCGATTTAACATCGCGTTCACGCAGGGAACTGTTGTGGATGCATGATGGGCGTTTGCGCAAACCTGCGATTAACCATGAGCCTTGCGCGTTTATCGAAAATAAACGCTACCGGACAAATCCGCCTCGCAGAGGGGACATGGTGAATCCGAAAGCCGATTCCGTTTACCAAACCGATCAGGTTTTCGTTGTTTATTCACCACGTGCAGGAGGGCAGTTGCCTCTTGAACATGCACCAGACGAAACCAGTACAGAGTACGTCGATGTCCAGAAACCTCACGCTTGCGCTGCTTGCCGGCGCTTCTTTCCTCAGCATCGGTGTCTACCCCGCCGCGGCGTTCGACGGCGCGACGGGCGAACCCAATGTGATCTACGCCAACGATCCGCAGGCGACCGCTGTGCGTTCCAACATGGGCGGTGGCTTCATCCAGTTCCTGTTCGGCGATACGCCGCAGAGCCGGCGCTATTACGAACAGCAGCAACCGGTCTATCAGCAGCAGCCTTCGTACTACGAGCCGCAGGGCCAGGCACAGCCGATGCCGGGGCAGGCCGAAGCCTACGATCCGACCCAGCGTCCGTTCGATCCGAAATTCGAAAAGCAGGAAGTCGAGTACCGCACCAAGGAAGGCCGCGGCACCATCGTGATCGATACGCCGAACAAGTTCCTCTATCTGGTGGAGGGCGATGGCCGCGCGCTGCGCTATGGCATCGGCGTCGGCAAGCCCGGCTTCGCCTGGTCGGGCACCAAGACGATTTCAGCCAAGCGCGAATGGCCGGATTGGACACCGCCGGCGGAGATGTTGCAGCGTCGCCCGGACCTGCCGCGCCACATGGCGGGCGGTCCGGAAAATCCGCTCGGCGCGCGCGCGATGTATCTGGGCTCCACGCTCTACCGCATCCACGGCTCGAACGAACCCTGGACCATCGGCACCAACGTATCTTCGGGCTGCATCCGCATGCGCAACCCCGATGTCATCGACCTCTACGGCCGCGTCAATGTCGGGGCCAAGGTGATCGTGCTCTGACCGGCGTTATCATCAGCGAATCAAAAACGGCCGCTCGATGAGCGGCCGTTTCGTTTTCAGATCGACGATGGTTCAGGCGTAGTCGCTGCCGCCGTCATTGCCGCCGCCGAAATCATCGGAGTCGAGATCCATGGCGTCCTGATCGTCGTCCTGGTCCTGATCGGCGTCCTGTTGGTGATCGATCGCGGCCTGGTCGAACATGCCACTGCGCGACGCATTGTCGGAACGGCCGACATCATTGATGCCGGCGTCGCGGGAAAGCGAGCTGTCGGCCTGGTTGCTCCACGGGCTGGCGCTGCCCTCATTGGTGATGTTGGTGTCGCCGAAGGCCTGATGATGGCCGCCGCCCATCATGCCGCGGATGCTGTTCAGCAGGAGCGAGCCGCCCACCATGCCAGCAGCCGTTGCCGCCGCCGTGCCGAGGAACGAGCTGCCGCCACCGCCGAAGGGCGGAGCACCGAAGCCGCCTTGTCCGTAACCCTGTTGCCCGTAGCCGCCTGGACCGCCCTGTCCATAGGGGCCCTGGTCGTAATGGCCGCCGCCCTGCGATTGCTGCAGCACCTGGCCCGAGTTCCAGACCGGGCGGCTTGGGGCCGGCGGCGGAACATTCGGGACCGAGCCGCGCTGCTCCTTGCCGAAAATCGTGTCACGCATGGAATCGAGGAAGCCGCCGGATTGCTGCTGCTCGGGTGTATGCGCCTGCTCCAGTTCCTGGATGCGGGCATTGGCGCGCTTCAAAGCCTCGTCCTGCACCAGCACGGTCTGCACCAGCGCGTAGATCGCGTTCGGGGCTTTACGCAAACCTTCCTGCATCGCCGCAATCGCGTCGGGATCGCGTGGTGCGCTCTCCACCTTGGCAAGCCGGTCGAAGAGGTCGTCTACCAATTGGCGTTCTTGCGGTGTCATGGCCTGTCTCCTGTCATCCTCATGTTGGGCATGATCTTTTCGGTAAACCGCTTCACACTTTTCCGGATCATGCCGAAGGACGCGGCCAAGATGTAGGAGGCGTTTGTGTCGCAGGTAGCGGCCTGCGAAAATTAAATTTCGGTATGCGGCCAAACGTCCCGCAGCCTGTCAGCTCAGTGTAACTTTATTCGCTGCGAGCAGATGCGGGAATTCATCGCCCGCGAGATAGGCATGCTCGACCTCGCGCGTGCGAGTGAGCGGGTCGAGGCCGACCAGCACGTCATCGACAAAGCCGGGATGACACATGATGACGCCGCCTTCCGGAATGCCGTCCAGGAACTCGCGCATCAGCGCGCCGTAGTCGGGGGGGCGTGAATAATCATAGGCGCCGGAAAAGGCGGGGTTGACGGCAAGCTCGGCCCGCGCCGCCTTGCGTTTGAACTGTGCGCTGAGATGATCGAGGAAGAGAGCCTTGGGTCTCGCCAATCGCTGGCCCAGCGGCTGGTTGCGCCGCGCCTGGCGCACCCAGGCCTCCGGCGCCTTTTCCTTCACCGCCGCGAGCAGGCCGTCGCGCACCTGCGGATAGAGCTGCACATGCTGATGGCCGTCGACAAAATCGGGCCTACGTCCGAACAGGTCGCGGAACGCGGCGATCTGCATGATCACTTCGGCACGGATGATCTCGGGATCGAGACGGCGCAACATTCCCGCGCGCAGCAATTTCGGGAATGGCAGGAACAGCTCGTCCTTCAGCGGACGAAAATGCATGGTGAGCGGCCGGAACGGCGCGGTCAGGGTCACATGCAGGCCGATGGCGCAGCGCGGGTTCTTTGCCGCCGCGGCCTCGAGCCGCGCGACCTCGTCGCGGCCAATCGCTGATGTCACCATCATCACCGAGGTCGCGTTGAGGCGGCCGCGCTCGATCAGTTCGCGGATGGCGCTGTTAACGCCGGGGCTGATGCCGTAATCGTCGGCGCAGAGCCAGATGCGCTTGGTACCGTTCATTTGGCACCGTTCATTTGGCATCGTTCATTCGGCCGCGGTCCTCTCGCTCGCCTGTTCGGCCGGCTCCGCCTCGCATCGCTTGGTGGAGTGCTCGGCGACGAAATAGATCGGCCGCGCCTTCAGCTCGGAGAGGATCTTGCCGATATATTCGCCAAGCACTCCAATCATGATGAGCTGCACGCCGCCGATCGTCATCAGGCTGACCACGAGCGAGGGATAGCCGGGCACCTGCTTGCCGGTGGTCCAGACCTCCCAGAGGATCGAGAGCCCGAACAGGAAGGCGGCGGATGCAAGCGCGACGCCGAGCAGGCTGGCAAAGCGCAAGGGCGCCACCGAGAACGAGGTCAGGCCTTCGATCGACAGGCCGAGCAGCCGCATGAAGTTGAACGTGGTGACGCCGTGCGCGCGCGGCTCCGGCTCGTAATCGACGCGAATCTGCTTGAAGCCGATCCAGCTCGCGAGCCCCTTGAAGAAGCGGTTGCGCTCGGGAAGCTGGCGCAGCGCCGCCACGGCGCGCGGCGACAGCAGGCGGAAGTCGCCGGCATCCTCCGGGATTTTCTGCCGCGCGCCCCAATTGATCAGCGCGTAGAAGCCGTGCACCGACAACCGCCGCAGGAAAGGTTCGTTGTCGCGATTGGCTTTGGCGGTATAGACCACGTCATAGCCGCCCTCGATCCAGTGCGCGACGAGCTGCTCGACAAGGGCAGGCGGGTGCTGCCCGTCGCCGTCCATGAACATCACGGCGCCACGCCGGGCGTGGTCGAGGCCCGCCATCAGCGCCGCCTCCTTGCCGAAATTGCGCGACAGCGACACAACCTGGACGTCGAGGCCATCTGCCTTCAGCGAACGGGCGATCGACAGCGTCGCATCGGTCGAGCCGTCATCGACATAGACGACCTCGCAGGCGAGGCGGAAACGTTGCCGCAAGCCCGCCGCCAGCGCGGTCAGCCGCTGATGCAGCGGGTTGAGGCCCGCCGCCTCGTTATAGACGGGGACGACGATCGACAGGCCCTGCGCCGCGGCGGTATCCGCCGTCGTCGACAGGCTCGAAACATCGCTACCGAGCATCATGGATCAACTTCCCAGCTCCTCTATGAGGAACATATGGCAATCGCGGAGCCTTGTCGCCACGCGCGGCGGATTACCATCACGTCATTATTGTCGCAGGAACGTTTCGAGCTTGGCGAAAAGCGGGTTCTCGCGGTCGAGCACATAATCCAGCGAGGCGACCGACACCGTCTCCGCGCCGTTGGTGCGCAGGAAGCTGCCGAGCGCATAGAGCTGCGCCGGCGGGCAGTGCAGCGTCAGCATGCCTGACGACGTCGGGCCGCCGAACGGCGCCACCACGCCGAAACGGTTGTGAGCCTCAGCGAGCATCGCTGCATCGCAGCCTTTGAAGCGGGTGCGCACCTCGCGGTATTTGTTGGCACGCGCGCGGGCGGCGATGTGGTCAAGGATGATGCGCGCGGTCTCGCGTGCGTCAGGCGACCAGTCGGCATCGCGCGAAGCCACGAGATTGGCCTGGCTTTTGAGGATCACGCCGTCGTCGAGCACTTTCAGCCCGTTGGCGGCAAGCGTCGCGCCGGTCGTGGTGATGTCGACGATCATCTCGGCGGCGCCGGTCGCGGGTGCGCCTTCGGTGGCGCCGGCGCTCTCGACGATGCGATAATCCACGACGTCGTGGGCGGCAAAGAAATTCCGCGTCAGGTTGATGTATTTGGTTGCAACGCGCATGCGCCGGTTATGCTGTTCGCGAAAGCCGGTCGTGACGTCGTCGAGATCGGCCATGGTACGCACGTCGATCCAGGCGGCGGGCACCGCGACCACGACATTGGCATGGCCGAAGCCGAGCTGATCGATCAGCAGCACGCGCTTGTCGGCGTTGGCGATGTTCTCGCGCACCAGATCTTCGCCGGTGACGCCGAGATGCACGGCGCCGCTTGCGAGCTGGCCGGCGATCTCGCTCGCGGAGAGATAGGCGATCTCGACATTGTCGTAGCCCGTGATGGTGCCGCGATAGTCGCGGGCGCCGCGCGGCTTGGCCAGCGAAAGCCCGGCATGGGTAAAGAAGGCTTCGGCGTTTTCCTGCAGGCGCCCCTTGGAGGGTACGGCGAGAACGAAAGGCGTGGTCATGCTTGGCTCCCGCGGCGAAGTTGCGTGAGCGCCTCGACCCAGACCGAAAATCCGACCGCGGGGATCGGCGCGACCGAGCCGAGCTGGGTCATCAGCCCGTCATAGCGGCCGCCGGCGACCAGCGGCTCAGTGCCATTGCCGAGGGCGTGCAGCTCGAATTCGAAGCCGGTGTAATAGTCGAGCCCGCGTCCGAACGAGGTCGAGAAGCGCGTCTTGCGCACGTCGATGCCGCGCGCGGCCATGAAGCCGACGCGGCTTTCGAGCTGGTCGATCGCCGCCGACAGGTCGAGCTTCGCAACGGAAGCAAGCGCGCGCAGTTGCGCGACCGCATCATCCGGATCGCCCGAGATCGCAAGGAAGCGCTTGATGATCGAGGTGGCGTCGCGCGGCAGCGCGCCGGCCTTCAGCGTCGATTGCTCGAGAAAGCGGTCAGCGATCTCGGCCACCGTGCGGCCGCCGACATTGGTGGCACCCGCAATCGACATCAAATCGGTGACGAGCGCGAGCGCCGCCTTGCGGTCGCTGCCAGCCAGCGCTGCCAGCACGCCCTCATATTCGTTGCGGCCGGGCGCGGTTCGGAGTGTGAGTTGTTCGATATCCTGGGCGAGGTCGATCTTGCGGTTGAAATCCTTGATCAGGCGGCGGCGCCAGACCGGATAGAGACCGAGCGCATCAATCAGCGCGTTGAACAGCGCGACGTCGCCGGTACGGATTTCGACATCGCTGACGCCAAACGCAGCGGTCGCCTCCAATGCCAGTGCCAGCATCTCGGCGTCGGCCGCGGCGCGGTCCTGCCGGCCGAAGGATTCGATGCCGGCCTGCAGGAACTGGCTCGGCTGGCCCCAGCGATAGCGGAACACGGGGCCGAGATAGGAGAAGCCGGCGGGCTGGCCGGCGCGGGGCGAGGCGAGATAATCGCGCGCGACGGGAATGGTGAGATCCGGCCGCAGGCAGAGTTCCTCGCCGCTGGCGTCGGTGGTCAGGTACAGGCTCTTGCGGATGTCCTCGCCGGAAAGGTCGAGGAACGGCTCGGCCGGCTGCAGGATCGCGGGCTCCGAGCGCTCGTAGCCGGCTTGCGCAAACGACAACAGCAGCGCGTCCGCCCAATTGGCGGTTCCAGGCGTGGAATTGGCAGACGTCGCGGTCATGATGGGTCCAGCAAGCATCGAAACCGGGGTTCCCGGCTACTTTGGCGCAGCCCTTAGCACGGCTCGGATGACGTTTCGACAGAGATCGGGCAAGGATCGGATAAGTCCCTTAACGTGTTCTGTCTTAACGGTTTTGGCCCGGCTGTTTACCTATTGGCCCCGCCAGTCGCCGAGCGTCGCCTGCACCAGTGCCAGTGCCGCGACACCAGCGGTATCAGCCCGCAGGATGCGCGGGCCCAGCGCCAGCCGCAACGTCCGGGGCTGACGCAGCAGGAGCGTACGCTCCTCCTCGGCAAAACCGCCTTCGGGGCCGACCAGGACATCGATGCCACCAGCACCCGCGCGGCCCGCTTTCAGCGCCTCCAGGGGATCTGCGACCTCGGCAGCCTCGTCGCAGAACACCAGCAGGCGCTCGGCGCCGCGGCCCGCGAGATACCGCTCCAGCGGCAAGGGATCGGCGACGGTGGCGATGCTCAAGATGCCGCATTGCTCGGCCGCCTCGACGACATTGGCGCGCATCCGCTCGCCATTGACGCGGGAGACCTGGGTGAAGCGGGTTAGCACCGGCTCCAGCCGCGAGGCGCCCATTTCGACGGCCTTCTGCACCATGTAGTCGAGGCGGGCGTGCTTCAGCGGTGCAAAGACATAGGCAAGGTCGGGCAGGCGATCCTGCGGCCGCGTCTGCGCTTCGATTGTGAGGCTGTCCGGCCGCTTGCGCCCCGCAATCGCAGCCCGCCATTCGCCGTCGCGACCGTTGAACACCAGGACATTGTCGCCTGCCGCAAGCCGCAGCACGTTGCCGAGATAATTGCTGTGCTCACGCTCCAGCACGATCGCCCGGCCCTCGCCAAGCGGCGCGTCGACATAGAGGCGGGGGCTGCGAAAATCGTGGTCGGGCATTTCGTCGTTCCGGTTCCGAGCCGCCTTTTAGCCTAAATGACATCGCCAAGTCTGGCAGGCAGGAGAGAACGACAATGGTGACAGGCCGCCTGATAGCTGTGTCGGTACTCGCCGCCGCAATCGTCCCGGTGGATGGCGCGCTGGCGCAGGGCACATTCCCGGCGCCCCTCCCGGACGCGGTAGAGACGTGCCAGACCGGATACGCGCTGTTGCGCGGCGACGCGATAGAGAAGGGCAGGCTGATCAGGGAGGCCCACGATCGCCATGCAACGGCGGAGGAAAGCTGCAAAATGATTGGCAGCTACAGCGCGGCCGAAGTCCGGATGATCAAGTACGTCGAGGCCAATGCCAGCCAATGCGGAATCCCTACCCAGGTCGCGGACCAGTTGAAGGCCGGCCACAAGAATACCGAAGGCCTGCTGCAAAAGATCTGCACCGCGGCAGAGCAAGCTCAGAGGCGCGGCCCGCAGGGACCGGTCGGCGACTTCGATCTACCCGCCAAGAGCGCCTTTTAACCTAAAGGTTTAGAATCGGGCGCAAATATTGGTCCGAAATGCGGCAGCGCGCCGCGCTGTTGCCAAATTCTGCGGGTTGTTAAGGGGCGGCAGGAATCGTAAAATCGCCTGGTGCAAGACACCCGCGGGCCGTTGGATCTCGCCGGAGAAATAGCCTTGATGATCAACCGCTTGATTGTGCCGCTGACGCTGGCCGTGCTTTCCGCGACGGCGAGTTCCGCGCTGGCGCAGGGTGGATTCCCAGCGCCGCTGCCGGGTCAGGCCGCCGCGCCCGCGAATGATCCGGCGTTTCCGCCGGTCAATGGCGCCAAGCCCACGGCTTCCGTCGGCGGTGCGCCGGCCTCGCCGTTCCCCTCGGCCGGTGCCGCGCCGATGATGGGCGGCGGCGGCTCCTTTGCGCAGCCCGCACCGCCGAGTCAGATGGGTGGCGGTGGTGGTGGTCCGTCGCAGGCCTGCATGAACGGCTTCCTGCCCTTGCGCGAAGATGCGGAAAAGAAGGGCAAGATGATCAAGGCCGCCAGCGACCGCCATGCGCCGCCGGATGAGGCCTGCAAGATCATCGGCAATTACAGCGCGGCCGAGGTCAAGATGATCAAATATGTCGAGACCAACGCCTCCAAGTGCGGAATTCCGGGGCAGGTCGCCGACCAGTTGAAGGCCGGCCACAAGAATACCGAAGGCCTGCTGCAAAAGGTCTGCGGCATCGCCGAGCAGGTCAAGACCCGCGGACCGGCGGGACCGAGCTTGAGCGAAGTGCTGGGAACGGCGACCGCCGCGCCCGAAGCCACCGCCTCGCACAAGGGCGGCAGCACCTTCGATACGCTGAACGGCAACGTGCTGTCGCGTCGCGGTGATGAGTAACGCGGCGCGCGTAGCGGATGCGACCGGCAATTGGGTCGACACCGTTGCGCCCTCGTGGTCACGGCCCTATTTGCGGCTCGCCCGCTTCGATCGCCCGATCGGTTCCTGGCTGTTGTTGATGCCGTGCTGGTGGTCGGCGGCGCTGTCCGCCGGCGTCGCGCATCGGCTTGACCGCCTGCCACTCGATGTGCTGCTGTTCTTCATTGGCGCCTTCGTGATGCGCGGGGCAGGCTGCACCTGGAACGACATCACCGACCGCGACCTCGATGCCAAGGTCGAGCGCACGCGTTCGCGGCCGATCCCGGCCGGCCAGGTCAGCGTCAAGGCGGCGCTCGTCTTTCTGGTGGCGCAGGCGCTGGTGGGGCTGGTGGTGCTCTTGCAGTTCAACCGCTTCGCGATCGCGACCGGCATCGCCTCGCTTCTTATCGTCGCGATCTATCCCTTCATGAAACGCATCACCTGGTGGCCGCAGATCGTGCTCGGGCTTGCCTTCTCCTGGGGTGCGTTGATGGGATTTGCGGCGACCTTCGGCCGGCTGGATTTGACCGCCTTCGTGCTCTACGCCGGCTCGATTTGCTGGGTGATCGCCTACGATACCATCTATGCCCATCAGGACGCCGAGGACGACGCGCTGATCGGCATCAAGTCCACCGCGCGGCTGTTTGCCGAACGCACGCATGAAGCGCTGGTGATCTTTTATGGTCTCGCCGTGGTGCTGATCGGCGTGGCCTTCGCGCTGGCGGGTTCGGGCATTGCGGCCTGGATCGGGCTGGCGCTGTTTGCCGTGCAACTCGCCTGGCAGGTGCGCAGGCTGAACATCAGCGATCCCGCGCTGTGCCTGCGGGTGTTCTGGTCGAACCGCGAGGCGGGATTGATCTTGTTCGCGGGGCTGGTGATCGATGCGGTGATGCGGGCCGTGTGATGCGGTGCGTAGGGTGGGTTAGCCGAAGGCGTAACCCACCATGCTCTTGGTAAAGGAAGAGGTGGGTTACGCTTCGCTAACCCACCCTACAAAATCTCAATCCCTTGCGATGATCTCGCGCTCGCCGCGGAAGATGTTCACTGGATTGAGCAATGCCCCGATCCGGCGTCGCATCAGGAATTTCGGCCGGCGTGAGCGGATCGCGTTGCGGCGACGGCGGCGCGCGGTCGGCTCGCGGGACTCGTCCTCCAATTGCGGCAGCGAGAACAATTCGCTCCACATCAGCCAGGCGTCGGCGATCTCGTCCTGGTCCTCGCTGACGCAAAGCGGAACGGTGAGCGAGGGGTCGCGGTGCAGAAGCACCAGCATTTGCGAGTCCTTGACGTCGCGTATGGCGACACCGAGGAAATCGCTGACACGAACATTGACGGCCATCCGCATGCCCCTGACGGCACGGTGCAGCACGACGCGTTCGCGATGAATTTCGATCTGCCTGATGTTGCCATCCGCGCGCACATCGTGCGCGTTGAAGCTCAGGGGCAGAGAAAGAGGGTCGAGCCGCTCTGCGCGGCTCGACCCGGCGGGATTGATCCCGCTTGTTGCTGTTTGACGCCTCACGGCTTTGTTCTCCCCGCCGGGATTATGTGCCCGGTCGATGCGAGAGACTTTGCCACAGCCCTGTCCGTTTCAGCTTAAAAAGCCTGGTTAAGGAGCCGTCACTCGCTTGCAAATGCCTTCCATGATTGACAAGACCTTGGTACGCATGATTGACGAGACGTTGCGACGCGGCCGAGATTCTTAAGGTTCGTACGCTCGAAAATGCTTGAAGTCCGCGCCAATCGGGCACATCTGGTGGGTTTATCGGTTTCCGCCCGCACCCCCTCAAATGCCAGGGATTTCGTTCGTGAGTTCTTCACCATCTGCGTCATCATCGCTTTTGAACAAGGCCGACTCCGGCCTGTTCGATCAATCGGCGCTGTCGGCACTGGCTGAGCGCCTGGTCGAGGCAGCGAAGCGCGCCGGCGCCGACGCGGCCGATGCGGTTGCCGTGCGCGGCATCTCGCAAGGGGTCGAGGTGCGCGACGGCCGCGTCGAGGAATCCGAGCGTTCCGAAGGCGACGACATGGGCCTCCGGGTCCTGGTCGGGCGCCGCCAGGCGGTGGTCTCCACCAACGATGTCAGCGGCGACGGCATTGGCAGGTTAGCCGAGCGCGCGGTGGCGATGGCCCGTGTCGCGCCCGAAGACAAATTTGTCGGTCTTGCCGATCCCGCGCTGCTGGCGAAAAACTTTCCCGATCTCGATCTTCTGGATCCCAATATCCCCTCTGTCGCCGAGCTTGAGCAGCGCGCGCAGGAAGCGGAAGCCGCGGGCCTTGCGGTCAAGGGCGTCAGCAAATCCGGTGGCGCGTCGGCCTCTGCCGGCATCGGCGGCATGGTGCTGGTCACCAGCACCGGGTTCCACGGCTCTTACTTGCGCTCGAGCCAGGGCATGTCGATGACCGCGATCTCCGGCGAGGGAACCTCGATGGAGCGCGACTATGATTACACGTCGGCGCCGCATGCGGCTGATTTGGAGAAACCCGAGGTCGTGGGGCGCGTCGCCGGTGAGCGCGCGGTCGCCCGCACCAATCCGCGCAAGGTCGAGACCTGCAAGGTGCCGGTCGTGTACGACCCGCGCGTCTCCGCCTCGCTGGTTGGCCATCTTGTCGGCGCGGTCAACGGTGCCTCGATCGCGCGCAAGACCAGCTTCCTGAAAGACAAGCTCGGCGCGCAGCTCTTTGCCAAGAACGTTCGTATCATCGACGATCCCCTGCGCAAGCGCGGGCTGCGCTCGCAATCCTTCGATGCCGAGGGAGTCGCGGTGAAGAAAACAGCCATTGTCGATGACGGCGTGCTCACCACCTGGCTGCTCGACTCTTCGACGGCGCGCGAGCTTGGATTGGCCACCACGGGACACGCCCATCGCGGCGTGTCGTCCTCACCGTCGCCCGGGCCGTATAATCTGCATCTGGAACCCGGCGAAATAAGCCCGGAAGAGCTGATCAGCGACATCAAACAGGGCTTCTATGTCACCGACCTGATCGGTTCCGGCGTCAACGGCGTCACCGGCGACTACAGCCGCGGCGCATCGGGTTTCTGGATCGAGAACGGCGAGATCACCTATCCGGTCAGCGAGGTGACCATCGCCGGCCATTTGCTCGAGATGTTCAAATCGATGGCGGTCGCGAACAATCTGGAATTCCGATACGGCGTCAACGCGCCGACGTTGCGTATCGAGGGACTGACGCTTGGCGGACGCTGACGGCCGCGACGCCCAACTGCTGAAGGACACCGTGCGCGAGGCGGGCGAGCTCGCGCACTCCATGTTCCGCACCGAGCTGAAGAACTGGATCAAGGGCGCCTCGTCCCCGGTCTCGGAAGCCGATATCGCCGTCAACGATCTCCTGGAAGCGCGGCTGCGCAACGCGACGCCGGATTATGGCTGGCTCTCCGAGGAGAGCGCCGACGACGAGCAGCGTCTCGGCAAGAAGCTGGTCTGGATCGTCGACCCCATCGACGGCACCCGCGGCTATCTCGCCGGCCGCGAGGACTGGTGCGTGAGCGTGGCGCTGGTGGAGGACACCTTGCCCCTGCTGGCGGCGGTGTTCGCGCCCGTTACAGACGAATTTTTCTTTGCGGCGCGCGGGCAGGGCGCCACCCGCAATGAAACGCCCATCTCTGTGGCAGGTGGCACCGCGCTCGATTTCGCCCGCGTCGCCGGTCCCAAACCGCTGGTTGAGCGGCTCAACCAGACGGGGCACGACATCACGCTGCACCCGCGGATCGCCTCGCTCGCGCTCCGCCTGTGCCGGGTCGCGGAGGGCAATCTCGACGCTGCCTTCGCCGGCGGGCAGTCGCGGGACTGGGATCTTGCCGCGGCGAATTTGATCGTGCAGGAAGCGAATGGTAGGATGACCGCGCTTTCCGGGGACGCGATCCTGTATAATCGCAGGGAAGTGGCGCACGGGGTGCTGGTGGCTGCGGGACGCGATCGTCATGCGAGCATCGTCTCGCATTTTCGAAGCCGGCCGTTGCCGTAACGGCACAGCTCTTGCGTCTGGATTAGCTGCCGGGCATCTCTTCAAGGGAATTATGACGACCATGCCAGACCATGCCCCGCAGCAACTGCTTCACCTCGTCATCGGCGGCGAGCTGATCGATCTCGAACACAACACCTTCAAGGACCTCGATCAGGTGGAAATCGTCGGCGTGTTTCCCAATTACGCGACCGCTTATGTAGCGTGGAAGGCGAAGGCGCAGTCGACCGTCGACAATGCCCAGATGCGCTATTTCATCGTGCATCTGCATCGCCTGCTCGACCCCGAGCAAGAGGCGAAGCCTTCCCATTGAAAAAGCTGCTTCGTGATACGCTGCGCAGCAGCTGGTTTCAGCGTGCTGTGGGGTTCCTCGCGGCTGAATGGCTGCGGCTGGTCTGGCTGACCAACCGCTTCAGCTTCGAGCCGGGCGGCAAGGACGGGTTGTACGCGCGGGTCGAGGGGCAAATGCCTGCGATCTTCGCGTTCTGGCATGGCCAGCATTTCCTCACGCCGTTCATCAAGAACAAGCCCAGCCAAAGGGCCAAGGTGCTGATCTCGCTGCATCGCGACGGCGAGTTCAATGCGATCGCGGCCGAGCGGCTCGGCATCGGCACCATTCGCGGCTCCGGCGATCACGGCTCGGCGTTTCACCGCAAGGGCGGCGTCGGCGCCTTCAAGGAGATGGTGCGCGCGCTTGCCGACGACTATAATGTGGCGGTGACCGCCGACGTGCCGAAGCGCTCGCGCGTCGTGGGGCTTGGCATCATCATGCTGGCGCGAGAATCCGGACGGCCGATCATGCCCTTCGCCATGGCCACCAGCCGCTACATCCAGCTCAACAATTGGGACCGCACCACCATCAACCTGCCGTTCGGGCGCGGTGCGGTCGTGGGTGTCGAGGAAGTCCATGTGCCGCCGGATGCCGATGCCGAGACCATGGAACAGTGCCGCCTGAAGCTCGAGGCGATCCTCGACGAAGCGACCCGCCGTGCTTACGAGATCGTCGGCCGTCCCGAGGGGGCCGAACGTCCCGAGGGAGTCAAGCGTGGCTAATTCCCTGCCGATGACGCTGCGGTTCTATCGCGGGCTGTCGTCGGCCATGGTGCCGCTGGCGCCGGCGCTGATCAAGCGGCGGCTCAAGCTCGGCAAGGAGGATCCGGAGCGGATCGGCGAGCGCCGCGGCCTCACCCGCGACGTCCGTCCGCATGGTCCGATGGTCTGGATCCATGGCGCCAGCGTCGGCGAGGTGCTGGCGTCGGCCGCGCTCATCGAGCGGCTGCGTGCGCTCAACATCCGCATCCTCCTGACCTCCGGCACGGTGACGTCGGCTGCGATCGTGGCCAAACGCTTTCCGCCCGACATCATCCATCAATACGTGCCGTTTGACTCGCCGCGTTACGTCGCGCGGTTTCTCGATCACTGGCGGCCGTCGCTGGCGCTGTTCATCGAGTCCGACCTCTGGCCCAATCTGATCCTGCAAAGCGCGGCGCGGCGGCTGCCAATGGTCTTGATCAACGGGCGGATGTCGCAACGCTCGTTCCCGCGCTGGCGGCGAGTGCACGGCACGATCTCGGCGATCCTGGAAAAATTCGACATCTGCCTCGCGCAGTCCGACACCGATGCGGAGCGCTTTTCCGTGCTCGGTTGCCCCAACGTCATCACCACAGGCAATCTCAAGCTCGACGTTCCTGCGCCGCCCGCCGATCCCGACAAGCTCGATCGCTTGTTGTCGCTGACGCGCGGCCGGCCGATCATCGTCGCCGCTTCGACCCACCCGGGCGAGGAGGAAATCCTGATCGCGGCACACCGGACGCTCGCCGGTTTCTTTCCGGGACTGCTCAGCGTGATTGTGCCGCGCCATCCCGATCGCGGGCCGCCGGTCTGGCGGCTGGTCGACGCGGCGGGGCTGAAGGCCACTTTGCGCTCGCGTGACGAGCTGCCGAACGCTTCGACCGACATCTATGTCGCCGACACCATGGGCGAGCTCGGCCTGTTCTACCGGCTTGCGGAAATCGTGTTCATGGGCGGCTCACTGGTGCCGCATGGCGGACAGAATCCGATCGAGGCGATCAAGCTCGGGGCGTCGATCGTGCACGGGCCGCATGTGTTCAATTTCACCGATGTGTATGAAGCGCTGGATTCGATCGGCGGCGCGCGTACGGCGGATACCGAGGAAGCGCTGGTCAAGCAGCTCGGCCAGCTCCTGGCGAGCCGGGACGCCCGCGCGGCGATGTCGGCGGCCTCGCAGCGTGTCGTGGGCGAGCTCGGCGGCGCGCTGGAGCGCACACTCACCGCGCTCGAACCTTATCTGTTGCAGTTGCGGCTTGAGATGGGAGCCGCCAATGCGTGAGCCGGCGTTCTGGCACGCGCCGTCGTCATGGAAATCGCATCTGCTTCGGCCGCTCGGCGCGCTCTATGGCGCGATCGCAGCGCAACGGCTGCGGCGTAGCGGTTTTGACGCCGGCATTCCCGTGCTCTGTGTTGGCAATTATCACGTCGGCGGCGCCGGCAAGACGCCAACGGTGCTCGCGCTCGCCAAGATTCTGCGCGAGCTGGACGAGACGCCGGTGGTGCTCAGCCGCGGCTATGGCGGGCGGCTTCGTGGTCCGGTCATGGTCGATCCGGCGCGCCACAGCGCCGCTGACGTTGGCGACGAGCCCTTGATGCTTGCTTCCTACCTGCCGGTTGCGGTGTCGCGCGACCGCATCAACGGCGTGGCGCTGGCAAGGTCGCAGCGCGCCAGCGTGATCCTGATGGACGATGGTTTCCAGAATCCGTCGATCGCGAAGGATGCTTCGCTGATCGTGATCGACAGTGATCGTGGGCTCGGCAATGGCTTTGTGTTTCCCGCCGGCCCCTTGCGTGCGCCGCTGAAGCCGCAACTGGCGCGCACCGATGCGCTGATCGTCGTGGGTGCGGGTGCTGCGAGCGACGCGGTTTCCGAGGCGGCCGCCGCGCGTGAGGCGCTGGTGCTGTTCGCGCATCTTGAGCCGGATGCGGCTTCGCTCGCCGCGCTCAAGGGACAGCGCGTGTTCGCCTTTGCCGGCATCGGCGATCCCCAGCGCTTCTTCCGCACGCTGCGCGGCGCCGGCATCGAGGTGGTGCGCGAGCGCTCTTTTGCCGATCATCACCGCTTTTCGGATGCCGAGATCGAGAATCTGATGGCGGATGCGAAGGCCGACGGGCTGACGCTGGTGACCACGGAAAAAGATTTTGCGCGGCTACGCGGCGGCAGCGAGATGCCGGCTCTCATCCGCGACATCGTGCCGTTCAAGGTCGCGCTGGAATTTGCCGATGTGGCGGGCTTGCGGAAATTTTTGGCCGACCGCCTGTTCAAGGCGCGGGAGAAGAAGTTCAGCGCGACATAGGCCGGGATGTGTAAGGTGGGCAAAGCGATAGCGTGCCCACCGGCCACAATTGCAATTCTTGGTTGGAATGGTGGGCACGGCGCTTCGCGCCTTTGGTCACCCTACGAACTACTCAGCCTTCCGTCTTCAACGCGCCCGGAAAATGCCGCTGCAGCACCGCAGTCGGCACCGCATAGGCCTCCTGCAGGTCGACGCTCCAGTATTTCAGCTCATCGAGCGGAATCCGTGCATCGGTGACGGCGCAGCGCACATAGGTTCCCGGCGAGATCACGCGGAAATCGCCATCCAGATATTGCACCTGCGCTTCACCATGGCCCGAGGGGCCGAACTTATTCAGCACGATCCAACACTCCGATTCGCCGTACGCGATGTGTTACATTGATGAATAACATAGATAGGTGAGGGTGTCCGCCCGCGAAACCCACCGATTTGTGATGTTTTGCGGAAATATCTGCGTGTTAGCCTTGCAGGCGGATGGACGCCCTAACGCGCCGAACGGCCCTCAAGAACCCGATGCGCCTGAAGTCAGCAATCGCCTTACTGACCTTTTTTGTCGTGGCTTTTCCCGCGATGGCGGCACCCGTAGCGCCGCATGAGGTGGAGATTCCGGAAGGAACTGCGACCTTGCATGCGCAGCTCTTCAAGCCCGACGGCGACGGCCCGTTTCCGACCGTGATTGCGCTGCATGGCTGCGGCGGCCTTGCCGGCCATTCCGAGCCGGTGCTGCCGCGTTACCGCGACTGGGCCGAACAGCTCTTGAAGAACGGCAGGGCCGTGCTGCTGCCGGACTCCTATGGCTCGCGCGGGCTCGGCCCGCAATGCCGGGCCGCCGAACGCAAGGTCCGGGCGCGACGCGAGCGGGTCGAGGACATCATGGCGGCACGGCAATGGCTGATGCAGCAGAGCTGGGTCGCGCGCGAGCGCATCAGCCTGATCGGATGGGCCCACGGCGCCAGCGCGCTGCTCTGGGCGGTGCGTCCGCAATTGTCGTCGCGCGGCACCGAGCCCGACTTCCGCTCGGCGGTCGCGTTCTATCCGGACTGCCGTATTTCGGCCGGGCTCGGCTGGAGCGCAAGGGTGCCGACGCTGCTTTTGATCGGCGCCAAAGACGACGTGTCGTCGCCGCCGGCCTGCCGGCAGATGATCGACGGCGCGCGCGGGCGCAGCGCGCTGACGCGCATCGTGGTCTATCCCGGCGCCTACCACGATTTCGATCGCCTCAACCTGCCGCTGCACGCGGTAGCGACGATGTCCGATGCCGCGGTGCCCGATCGCGGCCATCTCGGCAGCGATCCCGACGCGCGCGCGGATTCGCAGAAGCTCGTCGCGGATTGGCTGTCGCGGTGACACTTTGATTTTCACCTCTCCCCGCGTGCGGGGAGAGGTGTAGGTCGCCTTCGGCGGCCGTCACTTAGAACGCCGAAGCGGCGCTTCGGCTATGTTGCGAAGCAATCCGGGTGAGGGGGGACTCTCCGCGGATTCGACTCTCAGCAATTTCGTGGAGGCAGCCCCTCACCCCAACCCTCTCCCCGTGAAGAACGGGGAGAGGGAGAGGCGGGCATCTCGCGAGCTTCTTAGAACAAACTTCCCTGATCGACCGGCTTGACCACACGCTTCGGCGTGCGCGGCCGGCGCGGAGCCGCAGCGGGCTGCTCTGGCGCCAGGACGGGTTGATCGGTGCCGGCCGTCGCTGCCACGCGCCCGTCGGAAAATTCGAGCTCGAGCCTTGCGCCGGCGCCGACATCAGCGGCGGCGTGCAGGGGATGGCCGGCTTCATCGCGCACCAGGGCAAAGCCGCGGGC
Source organism: Bradyrhizobium sp. (assembly GCA_035487555.1). Lineage (GTDB taxonomy): Bacteria > Pseudomonadota > Alphaproteobacteria > Rhizobiales > Xanthobacteraceae > Bradyrhizobium. The sequence goes on from DATHMA010000113.1 coordinate 55,850, forward strand.
CAGCACGCTGCGATAGGACAAAGCGGTGAGCAGTTGGCCGCTATGAAGCATGCGCGCCTCGAGCCGGTCCAGCATCGTCAGCATGGCGCGCTCGGCGCGTTCGGCCAATCGCTCTGTCCGTTCGTACTGGCGTGCGATCGTCTGCCGCTGGGCCTGTGCGTTGGCAAGCCGCGATGCCTTCAGCCGCGCCTCTAGCCCGGTGAAGCGGTCGCGGCGGCTGCGAAGCAGCGATCGCGTGCAATGACTTAGTCGTTCGCCGGAAACGGTCAGATGCTGCCGCGCCTGGGCGACCTGGCCGCGCAGCACCCGCAAGGTCAGGCGTCCGCTGGTCTCGGCGAAGCGGCGGAAATGTGCGTGCGTGTTGGCGCGCAAGCCACGCGGCAGGCCGCCCGCCGCCGCATCGAGCCGCTGTCGCGGGATCGCCAGGAGCTCGTTTGCGGCCGGCAGCGCGCGGCTTGCGGCGCGGAACTCATTGCGGCGGCTTTCCTGGCCGCGCTGCCAGTGCACGAAGATCCGTCGGGCGAAACTCTCGACCTCGGCGACGAGGTCGCTCTTCACCGGTACCGCCATTTCGGCCGCCGCGGTCGGGGTCGGCGCGCGCTTGTCGGCGACGAAATCGATCAGCGTGATGTCGGTCTCGTGGCCGACCGCCGAGATCAGCGGGATCTCGCTTTCGGCCGCAGCGCGCACCACGATCTCCTCGTTGAACGACCACAGATCTTCCAGCGAGCCGCCGCCGCGCGCAACGATCAGCACATCGGGCCGCGGAATCTTGCCGCCTTCGGGCAGTGCGTTGAAGCCGCGGATCGCGGCTGCCACCTGCTCGGCCGAGCCTTCGCCCTGCACCTTGACCGGCCACACCAGCACGCGGCGGGGAAAGCGGTCCTCCAGCCGATGCAGGATGTCGCGGATCACAGCGCCCGTCGGCGAGGTGACGACGCCGATCACCTCCGGCAGCCACGGCAGGAGCTGCTTGCGCGCCTCGCTGAACAGGCCCTCGGCGGCGAGCTTCTTCTTGCGCTCTTCCAGAAGCGCCATCAACGCGCCGACGCCGGCCGGCTCCAGCGAGTCGATGACGATCTGGTATTTCGACGAATTGGGATAGGTCGTGAGCTTGCCGGTCGCGATCACCTCAAGCCCCTCCTGCGGCTTGAAGCGCATGCGGGCGTGGGCGAACTTCCAGATCACGGCCTCGATCTTGGCGTTCTCGTCCTTGAGCGCGAAATAGCAGTGGCCCGAGGAATGCGGCCCGCGGAAGCCGGAAATCTCCCCGCGCACCCGCACAAAGCCGAATCGGTCCTCGACCGTCCGTTTCAGGGCGGAGGACAGCTCGGAAACGGTGAATTCGGGCGCGTTGACCAGGTTTTCGGCGGCGGGCATGGCGACTCAGTGAACAAAACAGGTCCGTCCAAGTTAGGGATTTTCGCCGTCCAGCGCCAATCCGGATCGCGCTTTTCCCTCGCAATCCTCTTGTGTATCTCATAACTCTGTAGTACAGAGTACTCTGGTTTGTATATTTGGAGGGAAAGTCATGCTGAGCTGGCTGGTTTGGTTCCCCTTGAAGCTTGTGCTGTGCGCTCTGGCGGCCGTTGGTGCGGTCGCCCTGCTGCTAACCGCCATGATCGCGAACCCGCTGGTGCCGCCGGGCGAGCTGCGTTCGGTGGCTGAGACGGCGCGTTCGGTCGATCGCAGCACCATGCCGCCGCTGTCGCGGTTCGCGGCCCGTGACGGCACGGACCTCGCCTACCGGCACTACCCGGCGCGGGGGCCGGCGAGCGGCAAGATCGCCGTTCTCGTCCACGGCTCGTCCGGATCGAGCGCGGCGGTGCAGGCGCTCGCGGACGCGCTCGCCGCCCATGGCATCGAGACCTACGCGCCCGATATCCGCGGCCACGGCGGCTCCGGTACCCGTGGCGATATCGGCCGTATCGGCCAGCTTGAGGACGACATGGCGGACCTGGTCGCGCTGGTGCGCAAGACGTCGCCGGATACGCCGATCACGCTGCTCGGCCATTCCGCCGGCGGCGGCTTTGCGCTGCGCATCGCAAGCTCTGATATCAAGGACCTATTCGCGCGCACCATCATGCTCGCGCCCTATCTCGGCTATGATGCGCCGACCAACCGTCCGCAATCCGGCGGCTGGGCCAGCGCCGACATTCCGCGCTTCCTTGGCCTCGGCGCGTTGCGCAAGCTCGGCATCGAATGCTGCGAAGGGCTGCCGACGCTTGCGTTCGCCGTGCCGCCGGATTCGGCCAATATCCTCGCCGCGACCTATTCCTATCGCCTGATGCGCAACTTTGCGACCCGCGGCTACAAGGCCGATCTTGTGGCGGTGACCAAGCCGATGACATTGATCGCAGGCGCTGACGATGAGTTGATGTTGTCGGACAAATACGCCGATGCGGTGCATGCGGTTGCCCCGAACGTGGAAGTCAAGCTGATCGCTAGCGTCAACCATATGGGCGTCGTCAGCGTGCCCAAGGCGGTGAATGAGATCGCTGACTATGTCGCGACCCATGACTCGGCGGGGACGTGAGCGATGAGCGCGTTGCAAGGGAATGGCCATGTGATCGACAGCAAGGAAGCCTCGGCCGCGTTGTCCGATATCGACGACATGGTCCGCCGCGTGCGCCAATCGCGCATCTATGACTTCGCCAGCCTGTTCATGGTCGTGGCCGGCCTGTTCGTGACGGCCGGCAATCTCGCGACCTTTTTCGTGCCTCAGTATAGCGCAGTGATCTGGCCGACCGTGAATGTGGCGACGGTGGCCGTCTCCGCGGCAGTCTCCATCTACGACCATCGGCGGACCGGGCTGCTCCGCTTCGATCTCAGGATATTCTTCGTGTTCGTGCTGTTCTATGCATTCGGCGTGCTCTGCACGCTCGTGCTCGGCCATTACGGTCCGCGCGAAATGGGAACGTTCTGGCCGATCTATTTCATGCTGTTCTACTGCATCGCCGGCCTCTGGTTCGGCCGCGCCTTCCTCGCCATCGGCCTCTCCATCACGGTGCTGACGCTGATTGGCTATTTCTTCATCACCAGCGCCGCGTTCCTCTTGTGGATGGCGGTGGTGAATGGCGGCGGCCTCATCGTCAGCGGACTATGGATGCGCTGGGGCGAGTGATGGCGGGGCTTGACGAGGTCATCCACCAGCCGCTTCGGTTGCGGATCATGGCGGCGCTGAACGCGCTGCCGGTTTCGATCGGGCTGGAGTTTTCCAGGCTGAAGAAGCTGACCGGCGCCACCGACGGCAATCTCGGCGCACATATCGAGACCCTGGCGAAGGCGGGCTATGTCGCGGTCGACAAGGCCTTTGTCGGCAAAAAGCCGCAGACCACGGTGACCGCCACCGCCGCCGGCCGCGGCGCCTTCGCCCGCCACGTCGCGACCTTGCAGGAGATCATCGCGGGGTCGGAGGGGGAGAAGTGATGCTCATCGCTCTCCGCTCGTCATTCCGGGCTCGCCACTTCGTGGCGCCCCGGAATGACGAGGAGTGTGGATAGGCTATCTTGCGCTTGCAGACCTGACGGGATTCGTGCGACCGAAATCCCATGCACATCCTCCTGATCGGTTCCGGCGGCCGCGAACATGCTCTGGCGTGGAAGATCGCGGCGTCGCCGCTGGTGACAAAACTCTGGTGCGCGCCGGGCAATGCGGGGATCGCGCGCGAGGCCGAATGCGTCGCGCTCGATGTCGCCAACCACGCCGCCGTGATCGCGTTCTGCAAGGCGAACGAGGTCGAGCTGGTCGTGGTCGGCCCGGAGACGCCGCTCGCGGCAGGGATCGTCGACGACCTCACAGCCGCCGGCATCAAGGCGTTCGGGCCAGGCAAGCAGGCCGCGCAGCTCGAGGGATCCAAGGGCTTTACCAAGGACCTCTGCAGCGAGTTCAACATCCCGACCGGTACTTACAAGCGCTTCAACAACGCAGCCGATGCGCTGGCCTATGTGCGCACACAGGGCGCGCCGATCGTGGTCAAGGCCGATGGCCTCGCCGCCGGCAAGGGCGTCGTGGTCGCGAAGACGTTGGCCGAGGCGGAGGCCGCGATCGCCATGATGTTCGAGGGAGGGTTCGGCGCGGCCGGCGCGGAAGTCGTGATCGAGGAATTCTTGTCGGGCCGCGAAATCTCCTTCTTCGCGCTCTGCGACGGCGAGACCGCGATTCCGCTGGCCTCCGCGCAGGACCACAAGCGCGTGTTCGACCACGATCAGGGGCCGAACACCGGGGGCATGGGCGCCTATTCGCCGACGCCGTTCGTGACGCCTGAGGTGCACGACCAGATCATGTCGCGCATCATCGGGCCTACGGTATCAGGCATGAAAAAGCGCGGCATGCCGTTTCGCGGCGTGCTGTATGCCGGCGTGATGCTGACCGAGCAGGGCCCAAAGCTGTTCGAGTATAATGTCCGCTTCGGCGATCCCGAATGCCAGGTGCTGATGCTGCGGATGATGAGCGACATCGTGCCGGCCTTCCTCGCCGCCTGCGATGGCGAATTGAAACATTTCGATCTGCGCTGGTACGACGAACCCGCGCTCACCGTGGTGATGGCCGCCAAGGGCTATCCCGGCGATTACAAGAAGGGCACGCGCATCGATGGGCTCGATGACGCCGCCAAGATCGACGGCGTCGAAATCTTCCATGCCGGCACGGTTGCGAAGGATGGCGCCATCCTCGCCAATGGCGGCCGCGTGCTGAACGTCTGCGCCATCGGCAAGACCGTCACCGAAGCGCAGGCGCGCGCCTACCAGGCGATCGACCGCATCCAATGGCCCGACGGCTTCTGCCGCCGCGACATCGCCTGGCAGGCGGTGGAGCAGGAGCGGAACTGACGCATCGCCTGTCCGCTTCTGGTCATAGTTGGCGGATAAGGGGGTGTCTGCCATGGACCTGCAACCGCCGCCATTTCATTCGCCCCTTTCCGCTTACGAGCAACAGGCTGATATCCTGCTTGCGGCGCATCGCGCGGCCGATCCCGCGGCCATCGATCTCTTCCATCGCAAGCATCCTCGCTTCCTTGACGAAACGATCAAGTGGCGGCCGAAATTCATCCCGGATTCCGAGATCCGCGACGCGGTGCTGTCGCTCGACGACGCGCAGCTCGCCATCGCCCGCAACTATGATTTCCTGGATTGGTCGGCGCTGGTTGATTTCGTCGACGCCGTGTCGCGGGAGGGCCCCGTGCATGAGTTCGAAGCGGCGGTCGAGGCTGTCGTCGCCGGCGATCTCGGCTCTCTGCAGGATGCGCTGCGCCGCGACCCGGCGTTGGTCCATGTGCGCTCCAGCCGCGTCTGCTGTTTCGATCCGCCGGTCCATCGCGCCACGCTGCTGCATTATATCGCCGCCAATGGCGTCGAGGCCTATCGCCAGAAGACGCCGGGCAATGCCGTCGAGATCGCACGCGCGCTGCTTGTTGCGGGCGCCGAGCCCGACGCGCTCGCCGACATGTACGGCACGCCATGCACGACCATGAGCATGCTGGTCTCCAGCAGCCATCCGGCCGCGGCAGGTCTTCAGGTTGCGCTCACTGAACTGCTGCTCGATTTCGGCGCCGCCATCGAAGGCCGCGGCGGCGGCAAATGGGAGCGGCCGCTTTTCACCGCGCTCACCTTCGGCATGGGTGACGTGGCGAAATTGCTGGCCGAACGCGGAGCCCGCACCGATCTGCCGGCCGCGAGCGGGCTTGGCCTTGCCCGCGAGGCGGCACGGCTGGTGTCTTCTGCGGACGAGGATGAGCGCCGGCGCGCGCTATCGCTGGCGGCGCAGCAGGGACATCCTGATATCGTCGCTCTCTTGCTCGATACCGGCCTCGATCCGAACCGCTTCAATCCCGAAACCAACCATCCGCACTGCACGCCACTGCATCAGGCGGTTCTCGGCGGACACGAGGCCGTTATTCGCATCCTGGTCCCACGTGGCGCGCGGCTCGATATCCGCGACACGATATGGAACGGCACGCCGCTCGGCTGGGCAATCCACGGCGGCTGCCGGGATCGCGAGCGAATAATCGAATGCTTGCGCGAACTCGGCGCGACGGAATAGCACTGGAGTAGGGTGGGCAAAGCGAAGCGTGCCCACCGCTCTGTCGCGGCATAAATGGTGGGCACGGCGCTTCGCGCCTTTGCCCACCCTACGACGTCACAGCAAATCACCGCCCGCCGCGAGCGCCGTCGTGCCGTGCTCGCGGAAGGCCTTGATCACATTGCGGCCGACCTTCCATTTGTGCACTTCGTCGGGACCGTCGACCAGGCGCTGTGAGCGCACTTGCGTGTACCAGGCGGCCAACGGCGTATCCTGGGAGAAGCCGAGCGCGCCATGGAGCTGGATCGCAGTGTCGATCACATGGTGCACCATGTGCGCCAGGAACACCTTTGCGATCGAGTTCTCCTGGCGGAAGTCCAGACCCTTCTCCGCCTTGTAGGCGATGTGGAGCAGCATCAGCCGGCCGATATAGAGCTGGCTCGCACATTCGGCGAGCATGAACTGCACGGCCTGGCGGTCGGCGAGCTGCTGGCCGAAGGTCGAGCGATTGGTGACGCGCGCGGTCGCCATGTCGAGCGCGCGCTGGGCCTTGGCAATGTTGTGCATGCCATGGCGCAGGCGGCCATAGGCGAGGCGGTGCTGGCCCATGTTGAAGCCGTTGCCTTCGCCGCCGAGCAGATTGTCGGCCGACACTTTCAGGTCCTTGATCTCGATCTCGGAATGGCCGCCATGGATCTGGTCGTAATAGGGGCCTTCGATGGCCATGTTCTTGATGTTGCGCTTGATGTTGTAGCCGGGGTTCGGCAGCTCGACGATGAAGGTCGAATAGCGCTTGTGGCGCGGCGCGTCAGGGTCTGTCATCGCCATCACCAGCGCCATGTTGGCGACACTGGCGGACGACGAGAACCATTTCTCGCCGTTCAGAACGTAGTTCTCGTTGCCGTCCTTCACCGCGCGGGTCTGCATGCCCGTGGCGTCGGCGCCGGAGGCTTTCTCGGTCATCGAGAAGCAGATGCGCTTCTCGCCATTGAGCAGCGGCTTTAAGAACTTCTCTTTCTGATATTCCGTGCCATGGGCCAGGATGGTCATGATCGAGGCATCATCAGGCCCTTGCGTGTTCATCGACAGCGCGCCCAGCATGCTTTCGCCGAGCTCCATCTGCACGAGAGCGTTGGCAAGCGGCCCCAGCCCCATGCCGCCATATTCCTTCGGCACGAAGGGATTCCACAGGCCCTGCGCGCGTGCCTTCTTGCGAAGGTTGGCGAGCACGTCGTCGAACGGCTTGGAATCCAGTTCCTTTTCTGCCGGCATGCATTCGTCATGGACGAATTTGCGCACCTTTTCGCGGATCGCCTTGGCTTCGGCCGGGACTTCGAATTCGAGCATGGCATTTCCTCATTTTGCGTTCTTGTGGCGCGAACTTGGGAAATGGCATAACTCCGACTGCACCCAGCGGCAACCCAAACAAAGTTTGAAGCGATGACCGATCTCGCCGACCTCTTCCCGGGCTATGAATCCAAGTGGATCAACACCTCCTCGGGCCGCATCTTTGCCCGCGTCGGCGGCTCGGGGCCGCCGCTGCTCTGTCTGCACGGCTTCTCCTCGACCCATGTGATGTGGCACACCGTGGCGCCGAAACTCGCCGACAAGTTCACGCTGATCATCGCCGACCTGCCGGGCTATGGCTGGTCGGACATGCCCGAGAGCGACGAGAACCACACGCCCTACACCAAGCGCGCGATGGCGAAGACGATGATCGAGGCGATGGAGCAGCTCGGCTATGTGCATTTTGCGCTCGCCGGCCATGACCGCGGCGGCCGCGTGTCGTATCGCCTCGCGCTTGATCATCCCGGCCGGCTGTCGCGGCTCGCCGTGCTGGATATCCTGCCGACCTATAATTACTGGGAGCGCATGAACCGCCTCTATGCGCTGAAGATCTATCACTGGGCGTTCCTGGCGCAGCCCGCGCCGTTTCCGGAGACGCTGATCGGCGGCGCGCCGGATTTCTTCCTCAAGAAGAAAATGGCAAGCCAGACCAAGTCGAAGACGCTGAACGAGATCGATCCGCGCGCGCTGGAGCATTATCTCGCGCCCTTCCGCGATCCCGCGCGGGTGCATGCGATGTGCGAGGACTACCGTGCCGGCGCTTATGCCGATTATGAGAGCGACAAGGCCGATTTCGAGGCGGGCAAGAAGATCACGATTCCGATGCTGGCGCTGTGGGGCGACGTCGGCATTGCGACGGCCGCCGCGACGCCGCTCGACACCTGGAAGCAATGGGCGACCAATGTCACGGGATCGCCGGTGTCGTCGGGGCACTTCCTGACGGAGGAGAATCCGGAAGTGACGGCGAAGTTGCTGAAGGAGTTTTTCCTGGCGGGGTGATGTAGCCCGGGTGAGCGCAGCGATGCCCGGGGCAAGTCCCGCATGTCGCTGCGCTCATGCGGGCTACGTGACGATAACGAGGAACTACCGCCTTTCCCGAAAAAACTCCCGCAGCAGCGTGGCCGAGGCGTGCTCGCCGATCCCGGGATAGACGTCCGGCACGTGGTGGCAGGTGGGCGAGGCAAAGAATCGCACGCCGCTCTCGACCGCGCCGCCCTTTGGGTCGGCGGCGCCGTAATAAAGCCGGCGGATGCGTGCGAACGAGATGGCGCCGGCGCACATGGTGCAGGGCTCGAGCGTGACATACATGTCGCAATCGGTAAGCCGCTCCGTCCCGATCCGCTCGGCGGCCTGCCGGATCGCCAGGACTTCCGCATGCGCGGTCGGATCGCGCCGGCTGAGCGTGAGGTTGCCGGCGGTCGCGATCACCTCGTAATCCCTGACGATCACGCAGCCGATCGGAACTTCGCCGGACTTGCCGGCATTTTCGGCCGTTTTCAGCGCCAAATCCATGAAAGAAGGGGTGTTCATGCCTCGTATTGCCGGAATAAGTCTGCTACTGGAAGGGCCTTCAGCAAAAGTCTAACTCGGTTTTGCGTGAGTTGAGCGCTGTTTTCGGCGCCTTCATTGCCATCCGACTTAATTCCGAAACGAGCCCCTTCATGCCCCGCGACAACGACAGACAGGATGATTCCCGCGGCCGGCGCGACGGACCCGCAGGCGGCAAGGGCCGCTCCGGCAAGCCTCGGGGGCCCGAGAAGAAGTTCGCCAAGCGCGGCTTCGAGGGCAAGAAGAAGTTCGACGGCGAACGCGGCGGTGACAAGCCCAGGTTCAGCCGCGATGACCGTCCGCGCGGCGATCGGCCGTTCCGTGAACGTCCCGCGCGCGATGGCGACGGCGAAAAGCGCACGTTCAAGCCGCGCGGCGACCGCCCCAAATTCGACCGTGACGGAGAGAAGCGCCCATTCAAGCCGCGCGACCGGGATGGAGACCGCGGCGGCGACAAGCGTCCCTATACGCCGCGCGGCAATCGCGACGAGGCCCGCCCGGCGGGGCGTTTTTCGGATCGGAAGTTCGGCGACAAGAAGCCTTATGCGTCGCGGGACCGCGATGGCGAAAAACGTCCATACACGTCGCGCGGTGAAGGTTTTCGCAAGGACGGCGACCGGCCTCGCGGCGATCGCCCCTATAGCCCGCGCCCGCCGCGGGACGGCGATCGGCCCGAGCGGAAGTTTGGCGGCGAGCGCAAATTCTCCCGTGGCGGTTCCGATCGCGGTGACCGGGGCCCGCGCACGGATTTTGGCGATCGTCCGCCGCGCGGGGAGTCAAAACCCTGGCAGAAGCGCGAGGAAGGCCTTGAGCGTCCGGCGCGCCGCGATGGTGAGCGCAAGTTCGACCGGCCGAAATTCGACAAGCCCCGTTACGACAAGCCGCGCGATGACCGCGGCGACGAGCGTCCGCGTTTCTCGCGGTCGCGCGAGGATCGTCCAAAATTCGAACGGCCGCGGGAAGATCGCCCGAAATTCGATCGACCGCGCGGGGACCGCAACAGCGGCCCAAGGGATCGTGATGGCGACGGAGAGCGTCGCGACGAGCGCCGGCCGCGTCCGGAAGGCCGACGTGACTGGCAGGAGCATCCGCGCAGCGATCGCGGGTCGGACCGTTTCGCCGACCGTCCGCGCCGCGACAAT
>DATHMA010000114.1:0-22924 GCA_035487555.1 Bradyrhizobium sp.
GCTCTCGTCCACCCAATCATCAAGGCATTCCGGTAACAGTGTCGTCTGCTGGCGATCCGCCCCTTCAACGAAACCCTTCATTATCCCCCCGCGATTCAGCAAGGGAATCATAGCATCGGTCAGGTTTTCACACAGCCTGGGTCATCAGCGGGAATGCTCTGACTGATCGTAAGATTTCCGCTTGGCTGTCAAAGGCTGACACCCGCGCCTTTATGAGTAGACGCCTAAATTAGGGCCGCCAACGGCGACGGGTGTTGTCTCATCCAACGATATTTGTATGCTTTTTCGCGCAGCCCTATGTGAACAATGCCCGCGGACGAAGCCGGCCATGCCCGCCAGCCTTAACGATCTTGAACTAGCCCTGGATTTCGTCAGTTCGGCTCCTTTGGGCGATCATCAAGCTTTTGTCTGCAGGCAGACCGGCAAGACCTATTGGCAGCTCGATCCTTTGGTGGTCGGCGAGCTGGAAGAGGAACTGCCTGACGACATCGAGGACGAAGGGAAATACGCGCCGGTCCCGGACAAAAGAGAACTCGGCCTCGGCAAGCCACTGGTTCTGGACTTTGCGCGGGAATGGCTCCCCAACGACTTCGACGAGGTCAGGTACATGTTCAGCAAGCGGCACGCCTACCGCAATTTCCGGAAGTTGCTACTGCAAAATAATGCTCTCGATCGCTGGCACGAATTCGAGTCGAAGGCGACGAAAAAAGCGCTGCGAGATTGGTGCGAGCAGAACTCGATCGAAGTGGCCGATTGATGTCGACCTCTCCCCGGCGCACGGAAATCGCAATGCGATCGCGCCGCACGTTCAACGTGCCTTGTGAGCAATCAGTCGCCCTACAAACTCGTCATGCCCGGGCTTGTCCCGGGCATCCAGGACTTGCTTTGCAGGAGTTAAGACGTGGATGGCCGGGACAAGCCCGGCCATGACGATGTGGAAACGTAGCGTCAAATCACACCGTTTTCATATGCGATGATCCTGCTCCCCCGCGGGAAGAGATCGACTTCCGATGCCGCACCATCCAAACCCAATTTCATCAGGTTTTGGGGCTGCAATTCACCGCGCTTCCGTGACCGCCGCCGGCTCCATCACACCGCCGCCGGCCATTCCGTCTTCCAGCATTTCGAGCGACACCTGCTTGGTCTCGACGCCAAAGGCGAGCACGACGATCACCTGCAAGACCAGCAGCGCGACGACATAACCGACCACGGCCGTAACGCCTGCCCACGCAAAAAGCAACGTCGTGATCTGCGGCGTCAGGATCGTGAACATGCGGCCGAGCGTGTTGCAGAAACCGGCGCCCCGCATGCGGATCACGGTGGGGAACAGCTCCGGCACATACAGGCTCCAGGCGACGCCGACGAGCACGTAGATCGACGTCACCAGTGCAAAGCCCCCGAGCGTGACATAGGTCGGATCGACCAGATTCGGGTAGAGCGACCCGAAGCAGATGGCCGCGAGCGAGAAGATGATCATGCAGGGTTTGCGGCCGAGCTTGTCCGCCAGCCACATGCCGATCAGCGCGCCCACCGGCCCGCCGAAGCTCATCAGGGTGGTGTAGTTGAGCGAAGTCGTGATGGTCAGGCCCTGCCGCACCATGAAGCTCGGCAGAAAGGCGATGAAGCCGTAGATCGCGGTGTTGAGCGTGATCAGGATGACGCTGCCGGTGATGGTGCGCCGGATCATGGAAGCGGAGAACAATTCGCTGAGGCTGTCTGCCGTGCCGGACGCGCGGGGAGCGGCCGACGCACTAACCGGCTCCAGCTTGCGGCCCGTCGATCGTTCCACCTGTCCTTCGATTTCCTTCAAAACGCGATCGGCCTCGTCGAGCTCCCCATGGGCCTCGAGCCATCGCGGGGATTCCGGCATGCGCTTGCGCAACTGCCAGACGATGAGCGCGCCGATGCCGACGATCACGAACATCCAGCGCCAGCCGATGTTCGGAATGACGAGCCGCGCAATCAACGCCGAGACGAACAGCGAGGAATTGGTGATGACCGCGAGCGCCGATCCCCATTTGCCGCGGCTTGACGGCGGCACGATCTCGGCAATCGTGACATAACCCACGACGATTTCCGCGCCCAAGCCGATGCCCATGATGAATCGCGCCGCGATCAACCATTCCATCGAAGGCGCGGCGGCGCCCGCAAGCGACGCCAGGCCGAAGATGAGAAGATTGGCCTGGTAGGAAAAGCGCCTTCCATATCGATCGCCAAGGATGCCGGCGAACCACGCGCCGACCACCATGCCCGCAAAGGTCACCGAAATGAAATTGGCGTTCATCGCCGGCGTCGACCAGCCGATGCCGATAAGTGCGGCGAGCACGGCGCCTTGCAGATAGATCTCGAAGGCATCGAGAAACATGCCGCCGCCGATCAGGCCGAGCATTCGATAATGGAAACGGGATGCGGGAAGGCGATCGAGCCGGGCGCCGGCGTTGACTGTCTGCATGGTACCTCCCAAGGCGCGGTCTTTTTGTCCGGACAAGTTTTTGGCCGATTGATTTTGTCGGGCCCGGTGATGCCGCGAGAGGGAGCGTAGTCAAAAAACTCTCATCGTCAATTCCTACGGAGGAATGAGCCGAGGGAATTGGACAACTTGTCCGTACATCCTGGCGAAAGGTGTTCGTGCTTGCGACCTTAACTTCGCAAGGATTCCGCGGCCCTTTGGCCTGCAATCCTGCCGAACACGAGCGCACGCAACATCGACACCGCATTGGGCGCGGTGCGATAGAAATTTCCGGTGATCTCGCCCGCCGCATAGAGGCCGGGAATCGGGCCTTGCCCGCTCAACACTTCGGCTTTTGCGTTCGTCGAAAGTCCACCGAATGTATAGGCGATCGCGCCGACCAAAGGATAGGCGAGGTACGGCGGCCTGTTGAGCGGCCTTGCCCAGTTCGATTTCGGTGGCGTCAAGGCCGGCGCGGCCGCGAGGCCATCACAACGTGTCGCGTCAAATTGCGAAATGCTGCCGTTAGCTGCGGCATTGAACGCATTGACCGTGCGCAGCAGCGCGTCCGCAGGAATGTCGATCTGCGCGGCAAGGCCTTCGATGGTGTCGGATTGAAAAGGCGGCACGTCCGACCTGATCGCACGCCGATAATCGGCGATCTCGAACAGGCGGCTGTCGAGGATGGCATAGGCAACGCTGCCAGGCTGAGAGAAATGAATGTCGCGGGCAAAGCCTTCCCAGGTTTCGTGCACGAGACCGCCGCCCTCGTCGAAGAAGCGGCGCCCCGCCTGGTCGACGACAATGCCATAGGGATAAACCAGCACCACCGGCGCCGGATGGGCGCTGCGCGGATCGACCGGCTCGATATGCATCCCGTCCCAGTCGCCGGAGACGCGCGCGCCCTGCTCTCTCGCCATCCGGATGCCGTCACCGGTGTCGAAGCGCGTACCTGGAGAAATCAGCATCAGGCTGTGCGCCAGCGGTCCGAACTGCGCCTGCATCATCGCGCCGTCGCCCTGGAAGCCGCCGGTCGCGAGCACGACCGCGTCGGCATCAAGGGTAGTCGTCGTGCTGTCGTCGGATCGAAGCGCTATTCCGCTGATCCTTCCCTGGCTCAAGATCAACCGCGTCGCGGCGCTCGCGTACCGAATCCTGACATCAGCCGACTTCGCCGCCTGCCCCAGCCGCTCGATGATCGCACGTCCCCCGCCCACCGGTTGAATCCGCGGCGGCCCGACGCTCAGATAATAGGGCGGAATAGAAAACTCGACGCCGTGGCTTTGCAGCCATGCCATCGTCGACACTGCGCGCTCGGCGAGCGTCCGGAAATAATCCGCATCGCCCTGACCGCCGCAGGCTTGGCGCATGTCCTCTTCGAAGCCGGGCGCGAGGCGGTCGGGCGCCGCCATGCGCATATAGGACGGACTGAAGCGGGTGTTGCCACCGGCCTCCTCCTCGCTCGCTTTCTCCAGGATGGTGATATCGATCGCGGCGTTGCGGCGCCTGGCTTCTTCGGCTGCCGAAAGCGCTGCCGCCAGGCCCGCGGCGCCGTGCCCTACAACGACAATCTTGGCCATCTTCGTTGCCATGTGCCCCAACCGGCCGAAGGCTATTCCATCAATCCATGGTAATGCCGCTGGATTTGATCAGCACGGCCCATCTTGCAATCTCGTCCTTCAGGAAGCGGTCGAGATAGGCCGGCGTTGCACGATCCTCTGATACGAGCTTCAGGCCAAGTGGCTCCAGCCGTTCGCGCACCGAGGGCGTCTTGATGGTTTCGACCATGGCGTGGTTGAGCTTCTCGACGATCGGCTGCGGCGTGCCCTTCGGTACGAAGAACGCGTTCCAGGTATAGGCCTTGACGTCAAAACCCTGCTCTTTCGCGGTCGGCACGTCAGGCAGTGCCGCCGAGCGCTCGTCGTCCAGCACGGCGATGGCTTTCACATTGCCACCGTCGATCTGCGGCTTTGCCGAGGTGACGATATCGCAGAGATAGTCGACGCGACCGCTGGCCACATCCTGCATGGCAGGATTGGCACCGCGGTAGGGCACGTGGATCACATTCAGTCCCGTCACCGAATTCATCAAGGCGCAGCCAAGATGGATGGCCGAGCCGGTACCGGCGGACGCAAACTGCATCTTGTCGGCGTTGGCCCTGGCGTAGGCCACGAACTCCTGCATCGAATTGACCGGCAGGTCCTTACGGACAACCAGCACCAGCGGAACTTCCAGGAACAAGCCAACGCTGACGAAGTCCCTGGCCGAGTCATAGGCCGGCTTCTTGTAGAGCGCCTGGTTCTGCGCCTGGGTGCCGACCGTGCCCTGCAGGAAAGTGTAGCCGTCGGGCTGCGCCTTGGCGACGCGATCGGCGCCGGTCATGCCGCCGGCGCCGCCGATGTTCTCGACAATCACGGTCTGGCCGAGGACCTCGCCCATCCGTTGCGCAAACAAGCGAGCCGGCACGTCGTTCGGACCACCGGCCGCGAACGGATTGATCATGGTCAGCGTGCGAGTGGGAAAATCTTCGGCGAGGACCGGCCCGGCAATCATCACGACCGCGGCCGCAAGGACCGCCAAAACTTTCCTGCGCATCACTAGCCTCTTCTTTTAGGGTTTTTAGGCCGCCAGCACGCTTTGAATTTGATGACGCATCGCCTCCTTCTCGGCGACCGGCGTCGTGGCCGTCAGCGGCAGATCGATTGCGATATTGGCGGGACGCTTCAGCACGACGATGCGATCGCCGATCTCGAGTGCCTCATTGATCGAATGGGTGATGAAGACGGCGGTCTTGCCGTTTTCCCGGACCAGCTTGACGAACTCGGCGCGCAGCGTCCGGCCGGTCATCTCGTCCAGCGCCGAGAACGGCTCGTCGCAGAGCAGAATGTTCGCATCGGTCGCGAATGCCCGTGCGATCGAGACGCGCTGGCGCATGCCGCCGGAGAGTGCATGCGGATAATCGTTCTCATGTCCGCGCAGGCCGAGCGTACCGAGCCAGCGCAGCGCGGTCTCCCGCCGCTTGTCCGCGGGCACGTCGAGCATCTCGAGACCGAGCTCGACATTCTGTACGGCCGTGCGCCATGGCAGGAGACGGTCACCCTGGAACACGATCGCCATCTTGCCGCGGAAGGAATCGAATTCCCGGAAGGGATTGCGGCCATCGACCGTCACCTCGCCCGAGGTCGGCTCGGTCAGGCCGGCGATCATGTTGAAGATGGTGGATTTGCCGCAGCCGGTCTTGCCGAGCAGCGCCAGCAACTGTCCGCGCCCGATCTGGAGATCGAGCCGGTCCACCGCGACATAGGAGGACGCCGCGCCGCTCTTGCCGAAGGATTTCGAGACCTGGTTGAGGCTGATGATGGGAGACGCCGAGTTCATAGCGTACGCTCCGAGGTCGCGCGGTAGCGGAAAGCGATGTTTTCGATGAACGTCAGCACGGCCTGCGCGATCAAGACAAAGAAGACGAGCTGCAACGTCCAGGCCAGCGCGCCGGCCATGTCGAACACCTGCTGCTGCTGCAACAGTTCGTAACCGACGCCGCCGGTGGCGCCGACCAGTTCGGCGACGACGACCACGCGTGAGGCGTTGCCGAGATTGACCTTCCAGGCGGTGAGGATGTCTGGAAGGATCGCCGGGATGATCATGACGCGAAACAGTTTTATGCGCGTCGGGCGAAAGCTCATGACCATTTCCGTGAGGTCGCGCGACATCGCCTGCAATGCGCTCAGCACCTGGAAGGTGAAGGCAGGCAAGGTCGTCATCACCATGATGAAGAAGATGCGCGGCTCGATGCCGTGGAACCAGATGATCGCGAATACCACCCAGGACAGCGCCGGAATGCCTTGAAACAGGGTCAGGATCGGCGACAGGAAATCGTTGACGGCGCGCGATCGCACCATCAGCACCGCGAGCGCGGCGCCAATCAGGAAGGCACCGGCGAGCCCGGCCAGGATGCGGCCGACGGTGGCGAGCACGTCGCTGAACTGGCTCCAGCTCGTGAAGATGTCGATACAGCGCTTGAAGACGTCGATAAGCGAGGGAAACAGGAACGGCGGAAAGAACAGCGAGGCGATCTGCCAAAGCGCCGCCACGACGACAAACGGCAGCACATAGGTGAGCCCGCGCTTGCCGAGCGCCAGGCTCCAGCCGGCCGCCGTCGGTGTCGTCGCCTCCGGCATCGTCATTGCATCGGCCCGGTGTAGATGGTCGCGGCGGATGGATCGGACGGCAGGAACGCGATCGACTTGCCGGCGTCATAGACCGATTTGATCTCCTTGCTGACCTCGGCCGCGGTGCGGATGTTCATCCCGAGCCGGTCGTTGGCGCGAATGAGGTCGGCGATCGCCTTGCGGTCGTCGTCCGTTCCCTTAGGTGTGATCAGTTTGGCCGCATCATCGGGATGCGCCACGACCCACTCGCCGGCTTCCTTGTAGGCCGCGTAGAGTTTGGGAATGAGGTTCTTGTTCTTCTCGGCCCAGTCCGTATGGGCGGCGACGCCGAGATACGGGATGTTCTTGCTGCCGGTCGCCTTCTGCCAGCTCTCCGCGATTCTGAGATCGATGGTCTTGACGTCGGGCTTCTTGGCGAGCAGCGTCGAATAGGCCGGCTCCCACAGCTGAACGGCGGTCGCTCGGTCCGCGATGGCATAGCCGACTAGGCCCGGCGTTGCCGTATTCACGACCGCGAACTTGCTGGTGTCGGCGCCGAGTTGGCGCGCGAACCAGTCGAACATCACGTAATTGGTCGTACCCTTGGCCGCCGCCAGGTCCTTGCCTTCGATGTCCTTCAGCGATTTCACGTCGGGCTTCGAGGTGACGACCGCTCCCCAGAAGTCGAACAAGTTAAAGAGATAGGTGACCTTGACGCCCCGGATATCGGCAAGACCGACCGTGAGCAGCGAGGCGCTGCCGCCAAGCTGGAATTCGCCGGAGTTGAATTGCGCGGTGTAGGCATCCGGCGTCCGCTCCTCGAAGGAGATCGACAGCCCGTTCTTCTCGTCCAGCTTTTGCGCCTTGATGACCGGCGGCAAGAATGCGCCGAGCGAAGGCGCACCGAAGATCACAATCGAGAGTTTTTGCAGCTCTTCCGCCGAAGCAGGCGACAATGTCGCAGCCGTCATCAGCATGCCAAGTGCGATGTTAAGAGCGAGCCCAACGCTTTTCCTCACCGTTCCCTCCGTTGCCTTTCCCGCCCTGCTTATTCCCTGTCATTCAATCGAGCGCGATGCGTCATTTCATCCCGCAGCACCGCTGATCGGCTGCTCGAACTCCTTGCGCAGCGCCACGAAGAAGCGGCCGATCAGATGTTTTGAGACGCTGGCAAGGATGCGCTGGCCGACGCCGGCGACCAGGCCGCCGATCTCGCCGGTGCCCTTGTAGATCAGCCGCGAGGCGTTCTCGCCGTCCGGCTCGATCTCGAACCGCGCGATGCCGTTGCCATGGCCGAGCGTGCCCGCCCCCGAAACCTTGATGCTGCAAGTCCGCGGTGCGTCCTTATCCGACAGCGATATCTCGCCTTCGAAGGAACCGCCGACCGCGGCGACCTTGAGCTGCATGTCGACCTTGTAGGCATCAGGCGCGATCTCGGTCATGCTCTTGCAGCCGGGAACGCAGCGCGTCAGCACCTTGGGATCGTTGAGTGCGACCCACAGCGCCTCGACGGGCGCCGGGATGATTTCATTGCCGCCGATATCGAGTTTCACGGGAGCCTCACAAGCCGAATAATTTCTGCACCACGCCGCCATTGATGCCGGCGCGCTCGGCATCCGTGAACGACGTCTCCTGCGCAATCTTGAGCGGCGCGAGATCGCCGATCGGGAACGGCATGTCGGAGCCCATCATGATGCGGTCGGGACCGACGATATCGGCGAGGTAGCGCAAGGTGCGGGTATCCTGCACGATGGTGTCGTAATACATCGAGGCCAAGGCAGCGTCGGGATCGCCGAGCTTGTCCTTGTCGAGCGAATAGTTGCGGCGGAGGCGTCCGATCACATAGGGCAATGCGGCGCCGCCGATACCCGCGACCACTTTCATATTGGCAAAACGTGTGACATGGCCGGCATAGATCAGCCGCGACATCGCGATCAGCGTATCGGTGATGCGCCCGACCGCGTTTGCCATGCCGTAATCATGCACGCGATCATCGCCGCTCTCGAACACCGGATGGATGAAGATGATCGATCCGAGGCTGTTGGCCGCTTCCCAGAACGGCAGCAGCGAGGGATCATCCAGCACGCCGCCCTTGCCTTTCGGCTGAGTGCCGATCATGGCGCCTTTAAAGCCCTGGCTGTGCGCTTCCTTCAGCACTTCGGCGGCACGGGCGCCGTCCTGCAGCGGCACGGTCGCGAGCGGAATGAAGCGCGGCTGCTCCTTGGCGAGCTTGGCCAGATGCGTGTTGATCAGGCGCGACCAGCGCAGGCCTTCCTCGATCGGAATTTCGTAGGCGAACATGTCGAGCCAGCCGCCGACGACCTGACGATCGATCTTGTTGGTGTCGAGCCAGGCGAGGCGCGCCGCGATGTCGCTGAGCGGCTTCGAGACCGGCCGCGTCGGCTTGTTGCCGGCAAAGGAGAAACCGAGGCTGCCGCCCTCCTCGATCACCTTGATCGAGGGAAACTGCGCCTTGTCGGCGCGGATGGCATCCAACAGCGCGGGCGGAACGATGTGGGCATGGCAATCGATAATCATCGGTCAGGCCTTTTCCTTATTCTTGGCGGCCGCGATCGCATCGCTGATCGCCGCAATCCGGATGGGAAGCTTTGAGAAGGAGATGCCGAGCGAGGCGACGGCATCGTTGATCGCGCCTGAGATCGCCGCGGGTGAGCCGAGATAGCCGCTCTCGCCGGATCCCTTCTGTCCGAACACGGTGAAAGGCGACGGTGTGCAATGATGCACGATCTCGACATGGGGCACTTCGTGCGACGAGGGCAGCAGATAATCCATGAAGCTCTGCGTCAGCATCTGGCCTTCGGCGTCGTAAACGAACTCTTCGAGCAGCGCAGCGCCGATGCCGTGGGCGATGCCACCGAGCGT
This sequence comes from Bradyrhizobium sp., assembly GCA_035487555.1. Taxonomy (GTDB): domain Bacteria; phylum Pseudomonadota; class Alphaproteobacteria; order Rhizobiales; family Xanthobacteraceae; genus Bradyrhizobium. Next base: position 9,481 of record DATHMA010000114.1, read on the forward strand.
CATGCCCTTGACGATGTGCGGGTTGATCACCGTGCCGCAATCATGCCCGATCACGTAGCGTCGGATCTGCGGCTTGCCGATCTCCGGATCGAACGCGACCAGCACCAGATGGAACTCGAAGGAATGGCACGGGTACATCTGCACCTTGCCGTCCTTCGGCAATTGCGTGCCGGTCGGCACCTGCATCACATGCGTGACTTCCAGCCCCGGCTCCATACCTTCCGGCAAGAGATGGAAGTTGCGATGCGCGATGGTGACGTGCTCGACCCAAGTCAACTTCTTCTTCGAGGCGGCGTTGGAGACGATGCCGCCTTCGTAAACCACGTCCTTCTCGGCACAGCCGAATTGATGTGCGGCGAGGCGGACGATCTTCGCCTTCAGCTTCTGCGCCGCATGGAACGCGGCGCCGCCGAGCATGATGGCCATGCGGCTGCCAACAGGCGAATTCGACGGCAGGCTCGAGAGCGTATCGGGACGGACGATGCGGATCTGGTCCGGATCGATCTCAAGCACCTCGCCGATGACGGTCGCCGCCAGCGTTTCGTGACCCTGCCCCGAGGAGGTCGTGTGAATGGTCGCGGTGACGAAGCCGAGCCCGTCGATATTGATGCGGCAGGATTCCATCCAGGTCGAAGTCGTGTTCTTCTCGTTGAGCAGCGGCTCAAAGGACGAATTGCCGCCGCTCGGCTCGAGGCAGGCGGCGACGCCGATGCCGGCACACAGGCCGGAGGCGCGCAGCTCGTCGCGCTCGCGCTTCAAGCCTTCGTAGTCGGCATGCGCCAGCACCTTGGCGACCACGGTGTGGTAATCGCCGCTGTCGTAATGCGTGCCGCTCGGAATGAGATAGGGAAACTCCTCAGCTCGGATGAAATTGCGCCGGCGTATCTCGATGCGGTCGAGGCCTACGGCCGCCGCCACCTTGTCGATCGCGGTCTCGATCGCATAATTGGTCGGAGCCTGGCCGAAGCCGCGCACGGCTTCCTGCGCCGCCTTGTTCGAGGTCACCGAGACGGCGTGGTATTTCACGCTCTGGATCTTGTAGGGGCCGACGATGGCACCGATCGGCTTGCCGAGCTGGAACGGCGAACGGCCGGCATAGGCGCCGACATTGTCGAGCGCGCGCATCTTCATCGATTTGACGATGCCGTCATCGTTGAAGGCGACCTCGACATCGAAGATGCGGTCCGGGCCGTGCGCGTCGCCGGCTCGCATATTGTCGAGCCGATCCTCGATCAGCCGGACCGGACGTCCCAACAGGCGCGCGAGATGCGAGACGATGACAGTCTGCTTGATGCCGCGCTTCACGCCATAGCTGCCGCCGACATCGACATCCTGGTGGACGCGTACGTTATTGAGCGGAATGCGCAGGGAACGCGCGATCTGGTCGGAATATTTCGGCATCTGGATCGAAGCCCAGACGTCGAGAATCTCGCGCCACGGATCCCATTTGGCGGCGACACCGAAAGTTTCGATCGGTACCGTCGAGCTGCGGCCCCAAACGACACGGAACGACAGGTGCCGCGGGCTCTCGGCAAAATGCTTCTCGACCTCGCCCCAGACAAAAGTCTTGTCGAGCAGCACGTTGCTGCCATGGGCGGCATGCACCGGCGTGCTCGAGGGGTCGTAGGCCTCCTCGGAATCGATCACGTAAGGCAGCGGCTCGTATTCGACCTTGACCTTTTCGGCTGCGTCTTCGGCCTGGGCGCGGCTTTCCGCGACGACGGCCACGACCCATTCGCCGGCATAGCGAACTTGTCCCACCGCGAGAGGAAAACGCCGAACATTCGGCGTCTCGAGACCATTCATCAGCGGCTCGGTCGCCCTGGCGAGCTCCTCGCCGGTCAACACATAATGTACGCCGGGCATCTTCATCGCCTCTAGCGTGTTGATCGAGACGATCCGCGCCGCGGGATGCTGCGACGGCAGCACCGCGACATGCAGCAGGCCTTCCAGAGCGACGTCGGCGACGTAGCGCCCTTGGCCAGCGACGAAGCGGCGATCCTCGCGCACCCTGCGATTGGACGAGACGAATTTCAGAGGCAGCGTGTTGGTCACGAGCGGCCTCCACGCGGCGTGTTGGCCTTGCGCAGGCGATTGGCGGCGAATTCGATCGCTTCCACGATCTGCCCGTAACCGGTGCAGCGGCAGATATTCCCGGAGATCGCTTCGACGATGTCTTCGCGCGTCGGGGCATCATTGCGCTCGAGCAGCGCGTGACCGGCCAGGATCATGCCTGGCGTGCAATAGCCGCACTGCAGGCCGTGGGTCTCGCAGAACGCATCCTGCACCACGCTCAATTCGCCCAGCGCCGGCGCCAGCCCTTCGATGGTGGTGATTTCATAGCCGTCGGCTTGAACCGCGAACATCAGGCAGGAGCGCGACGGCTCGCCGTCGATCAACACCGTGCAGGCGCCGCACACGCCATGCTCGCAGCCTGCATGGCTGCCGACCAGGAGAAAATCCTCACGCAGCGTGTCGAGCAGCGTCTTGCGCGGCTCGACGTCGGCCTCGCGCTGGCGTCCGTTGATGGTGAGCTTGACCTTCATTGCAGGGCTCCATTGCCGGAGTGCGCATCGGCGAACGCATCCTCCAGCGCCCGCGTGCCGAGCGTCACCGCGACGCGGCGGCGATAATCCGCGGTGGCGTGCAGATCGGAGCTGGCTTCAAGGTCGACTGTCGCAGCGCGCACGACCTCCGTGATCGCGGCTCGCGCCGGGACCTTACCCAGCAACGGCGCGACATCGATCCGGATCGCGCGATCGCCGACGCCGCCGAGTCCGAGCGTTGCCTCGATGCAGCGCCCTTCTTCATCGATCGCGACCTGCGCGGCAGCGGCAACGAAGGCAAAATCCGACTGGCGCGCGCTGACTTCGTGAAAGCCGGTGCCGATCCGCTTGTGAGTCCAGACCGGAAAGCGCACCGCGCAGACGCAATCGCCGGGCATGACCGAGGTCAGCATCGGGCCAATGAAGAACTCGTCGGCCGGCATCCGCATGCGATCGGAGGGATTGGCGATCTCGATCTCCGCGCCGAGCGTGACGGCCACCAGCGGAATTTCGGCCGAAGGATCGGCATTGGCGATCGAGCCGCCGACCGTGCCGCGGTTGCGCGTCGGCGGATGGCCGACCCAGGGCAGTGCTTTCGTGAGTAGCGGCAGAGAGCGCCGGACGATCTCGCTGCGCTCGACTTCGACCTGCCGGGTCACGGCTCCGATGACGACAGCATCGGCCTCGGCGCGGATACCACGCAGATCGTTCAGCCGCAGAATGTCGACGAGCCTGGTCGGACGCGCCAATCGCATCGCCAGCATCGGAATAAGCGTCTGGCCGCCGGCGATGATACGCGCGTCTTCGTCGGCCGCGAGAATCTCGCATACTTCGGCGAGCGAAGAAGGCCTGACATAATCGAACGGCGCAGGTTTCATGTTCGCTGTTCCGAACAGGCTAACCGAGCAGAAGACCGGCGACTGTCGGCGACAGCACCGACACCGTCTGGTTCTTGAGCAGCGGGCCGTTCTTTTCGGTCGCAGCCTTCACCACCAGCCAGTCCGGATCGGCGCCAAAGGCAGCCCAGGCCTTAGCTCGCTCCGCTTCCGATTTGAATCGCGTGAGATAGGTCAGCCGCGACGTGTCGCTCGGCGATTCAAACACGCCCAGCAATTCAATGCCGTGGTTCGGAAATCGTTGGACGACTTCATTCTTGAATCGCGCCTTCATGGCGTCCGCTTTGCCTTCGGCGGCTTCGTAGATTCGGATTTCGTAGATCACTGTTCACTCCCTTGCCCCGATAAAAGCCAGGCAAGGACAAATGTCAAACTTATTATGGTTCAATCGTCCAAAGCTGTAGGAATGAGCTGTATCAAGAGCATGACAAGATACCAAAATGACAATTAATCTCAGATTTATGGCCCTATCTGAGGATATACCCGAGATCGTCGCGCCAGAAATCACTCAAATATTGCAACAATCATAGAATTGTACTATTCGATGCCGAGACAAGCAAAAGGCTCTCTGTGTCACAAGTTTCCAGCTCAGTTGATTGGCTTCCCAAGCTCACCGAAACCGACGGGCCGCTCTATCTCGCTTTCGTCCAGGCGTTGGAGAGCGACGTTCAGTCCGGTGTGCTGAAGCCGGGCACGCGCTTGCTGCCGCAGCGTGACATGGCAAACCAGTTGGGGCTGAGCGTCGGCACGATCTCGCGCGCCTATGCGGAAGCCGAAGCGCGCGGCCTGATTTCCGGCGAAGTCGGCCGCGGCACCTTCGTGCAGCGCCGCCGGCTGCCGGCCGACACCAAGCCGCCTGCGCCGTCTACGCTCAATCTCGCACTCAACGTTCCGCCTGCGACCGGCGAGGACGAACTGATCGCCGCGGTGCTGTCGGAAATCCTGACCGATGGTGCACTCAATCCCCTGCTCGGCTATCTGCCGCATCAGGGCCTCGCCTCGCATCGCGATATCATCGCGCGCTGGCTCTCGGCGTTCGGCGTCGGCGCCGATGTCTCCAATCTCTTCGTCACCCATGGCGGCCAGCATGCGCTTTCGATCGCGCTCAACATGGTGGCGGCGCCGAAAGACATGGTGCTGACGGAACGCTTTACGTATTCCGGCATGATCGCGCTGTCGGCGCAAAACGGCTACCGGCTGCATGGCGTCGACGGCGACAGCGACGGCCTGTTGCCTGACGCGCTCGACCGCGCATTCGCCGACACCGGCGCCCGTGTCATCTTCGCGATGCCGAGCCTGCAGACCCCGATGGGGACGGTGATGACAGCGGCTAGACGGCGCGAGATTGCCGATGTGGTCGCCAGGCACGACGCTTTCTTCATCGAGGATGATGTCTACGCCTTCCTCTTTGCTTCTCCGCCTCAACCAATTTCATCGCTGATCCCCGACCGCAGCTTCTATGTCACGAGCTTTGCCAAATGCCTGGCACCGGGCCTGCGGATCGGCGCCATGATCGCGCCGGAGCGATTCCGCGATCGCTGCATCAATGCGGTGCGTGCGACGGGCTGGATGGCCTCACCCATCATGGCCGAGGTGGTGGCGCGCCTCATCCACAGCGGTGACATGTTGCGGCAGGTCCATGCCAAGCGCGCGGCGGCGGCACGGCGAAACGCGATCGCCGATCGCATTCTCGGCGCCTGGCTCACACCGATGACGGAAGCGCCGGGCTTTCATCGCTGGCTGCCGATCCCGCCGGGGCGGACCTTGATCGCGCTGGTGACGCAAGCGGCACAAGCCGGCATCACGATCGCACCGCCGGGCGCGTTGCAGCAGGTCGACCGCGGAACGCTCGGCATTCGTCTTTGCCTGGGCTATGCAGCGACGGATGCCATATTGGAAAAGGCGCTGCTCGACTTGCGCCAGATACTGGAAAGCGCGGAAGCTATTTCGTTCGTATGAAACGCGAACTGCTAGAGCATCATGATTTGAGGTTCGATCACCGACTTAGCCGTCATTGCGAGGAGCGAAGCGACGAAGCAATCCATTCTGTCCACGCGGCGCGATGGATTGCTTCGCTCCGCTCGCAATGACGATTCACTTCGTCCCGTTTTAGTGCGGCGAAGAATAATCGGCGCGGGACGGCGCGGTGCCGGAGGGCGGCACGTCCAGGCGCACGGCGACACCTTCGAGTTCGGCGTTCGGCGGCGGATAGAGTTTCATCACCAGCGGATCATGCCCCGGCACGATGTGGCTCTCGCTGGGTGCAAGCTGCAATAGCCGGTCAAAGCCTTCCAGCATTTCGCCGATGTGGAACGCCGTCGTGAACGGGCGGCTGCTTGCCATGTTCTCGTAGAAATGCGTGACGTCGGAAGCAAGCACGACAAAGCCGCGGCGGGTCTTGACCCTGACAAATTGAAGCCCCGCCGAATGACCGCCGACCGCATGCACGGTCAGGCCCGGCGCAAGTTCCGCATCGCCATCGTAGAACATCACGCGGCTGGCGTAATTGAGCCGCACGATGCCGCAAACGTCTTCCACCTCGAACGAATGCGACAGGCGCGGATAGCGCATATAGCGTCCGGTGGCGTAGGTCAGCTCGCGCTCCTGCAGGTGAAACCGCGCGTTAGGAAACCGGTCGAAATTGCCAACATGGTCGTAATGCAGGTGGGTGAGGATCACGTCATCGACCGTATCCGGATCGATGCCGAGCAGACGAAGCGATTCCACCGGGCAGCGCAGGAAGGTGCGTTGGCGCCGCGCCGATACGTCGGCATTGAAGCCGGTGTCGATCACCAATGTCTTGCCGCCGCCCCTCGCCACCCAGACGAAATAGTCCATCGGCATCGGCCCGTCATGCGGATCGCCGCCGATGAAATGCGCGGCGCGGCGGGCGTCGCGCGTGGCATAGCGGATGGCGAAGAGCTCGTAATCGACCTCGGTCATGATGTCCCCTGCTTTGCGTCTGTGGATGGCGGACCGGATGCCATGCCGAGATAGGCGTCCTTCAGTTGCGGAGAGGCTGCAAGACTCTTCGGGTCTCCCTCGAGCACCACCGAGCCCCGCATCAGCACGTAAGCGTACGCGGCGACCGAGAATGCGACGGCAACATTCTGCTCGACCAGAATACCGCCGATGCCCATCTCACGACGAATCCGATCGATTGCCTGGTGCACGCTCTCGACGACGAGCGGCGCGAGGCCCAGCGACGGCTCGTCCATCAGAATGAAGCTCGGACGCGACATCAGCGCCCGACCGATCGCCAGCATCTGCTGCTCGCCACCCGAAAGCGTGCCGCCGAACTGGCGCCGGCGCTCCCCGAGCCTCGGAAACAGGGAATAGACATCGGCAAGCTGCTCGCGCACCTCGGCGGCACTGCGCACCACGCCGCCGACCAGTAAATTCTCCTCGACGGTCATCTTCCTGAAAATCTTGCGCCCTTCCGGGACCAACGCGATACCGGCGCGGGCGGCAAGGTGCGCGGCCTGGCCTGACAGATCGCGGCCATCCAGCAAGATCCGTCCCGCCGATGGCTTCACCAGCCCCATGATCGCCTTGATGGTGGTGCTTTTGCCGGCGCCATTTGCGCCGAGCAGCGCGATGATCTGGCCTTTCTCGACCGCGAGCTTCACGCCGTGCAGCACTTCGATCTCGCCATAGGCGGCGTGCAAATTCTCAACCGCGAGCGTCATCGGCGCCTCCGCTGATGAGCTGGTTCATGCCGAGATAGGCCCGCACCACCTCCGGCTCAGCTTGCGCTGCGGCCGGCGTTCCGGTGAAGACGTGATGTCCCTGATTGATGACGGTGACGCGGTGGCAAAGGCGCCCGACCAGTTCAAGATCGTGCTCGATCAATATCTGCGCGCAGCCGCCGGCCGCGATGTCCTTTACCAGGACGGCAAGATGCTCGCGTTCGCTTTCGGTCAGGCCGGTCGCCGGCTCATCCAGCAACAAGAGGCTCGGCCCGGCCACGATCGCACGCGCGATTTCGACAAAATGGCGCCGGCCAAACGGCAACGACCTTACGGTTGTCGCTGCGACATCGACGAGCCCGACCTGCTCCAGCGTCCGGTTCACCGCCGCGGCGATGCTTGCCGCCGACAAGGGGCGGAACAACAGGGGCCATCCGTTCGCATGCGAAAACCAGCGGCTCGCAAGGCCGGCCGCGACATTTTCGTAGACGGTCAATTGATCCGCCAGCCGCACCTTCTGGAAGGTGCGCGCGATGCCGCGACGCGCGCGCTGGTGCGGCGGCAGTCCCTGGATATCGCGTTTCCCAAACCGAATGGTGCCGTCATCGATGCGCAATACGCCGGTGATGCAGGAAACCAGCGTCGATTTTCCGGCGCCGTTCGGCCCAATGAGCCCAAGCACCTCGCCGGGCGAGACCGACAGGCTTATGTCGTTCAGCGCCTTCAGGCCGCCGAAGCGCTTGGACACGCCGGAGAGTTCGAGCGCACTCATCGGCGCTGCCGTTCGATGAGGCCGCCGATGCCGGCAGGCAGGAACCAGAGCACGAACAGCACCATCGTTCCGTAGACCAGCAGGCGGTAATTGTCCTCGCCCAGAGCCCTCAGGCCTTCCGGGATCATCGTGAGCAGCAGGCTTGCGGCAAACCCGCCCAGCGGACTGCCGATGCCGCCGACGACGGCCATCATCATGTAGCGAAAGGATTCCTGTTCATTGAACAGGTCCGGCGTCAGGAAACGCACATAGGCGGCAAAGAGAGCCCCGGACAATCCGGCAAAACCCGCCGAAACCGTGAACGCGATCAGCTTGACGGCAAAGACGTTGATGCCATTGGCCTGTGCTGCGATCTCATCGTGCCGCACCATCTTCAGAATGACGCCGAGCGAGCTGTAACGGTCGATATAGACCAGGGCGGCAAGCACGATCAGACACACGCCAAGCATGACGATATACCATGTCTGCTTGTCGATGCCGCCGGTCGGAATGCCGATCAACCCCATCGGCCCGCGCGTGATGTCGACCGAATTGGTGAGCAACTGGTAGATCAGGATGCCGAAGCCGAGCGTGCCGATCGCCAGGTAATGCCCCTTCAGCCGCGCCGCCGGCAATCCGAGCAGAAAGCCGGACAGCATCGCCAGCAATACGCCATAAAACCCGGCGAGCAACGGCGGATGGCCCTGCTTGGCCAACACACCCAACGTGTAGGCGCCGATGCCGACGAAGCCGGCCTGCCCGAACGATAACAGGCCAGTGAGACCGGTCAGGAAATTGATGCTGAACACGGCGAGGCTGAAGATCATCGCCGTGATCATCATGTTGATCCAGAACGTGCCGAAGCTCAGGGGTAGCGCCGCGAGAACGGCGAAGACTGCGATCAGCAGGACCTTTCTAGACATTCTCGTCGACCCTTTCCGGCACGAGGCCGCGCGGGAAGAAGACGAGCGTCAATACCAGCAGGGCGAACGAGATCGAGGTCGAATAGGCGTTGGAGATATAGACCGCGCCGATGCTTTGGATCATTCCGATCAGGAGCGCGCCCAGAATCGTGCCGTTCACATTGCCGAAGCCGCCCAGGATGATCGCGGCGAAGGCATTGAGCATCTCGGTGCGCCCCATGTCGGGCGTGATCATGTTCACCGGGCCGGTGAGCGCGCCCGCCGAGGCCGCCATCATCGAGCCGATGACCAGCGCGAGCCGCGACACCTGGTTGACGTCGATGCCCATGGCGGCAGCCGTCTCGTGATCCTCGGACACCGCGCGGAACTTGCGGCCGAGGCTCGTATATTGAACGAGCCACCACAGGCCGAGCAGGATCGCAGCACTTGCGACGACGCAGATGAGGCGTTGCACGCTGATGCCCACGGTCCCGAAATTGATCGAGGTTTCGTTGTAGACCGTCTCGAACGGCCGCGGCGTCGTGCCCCAGACGAGCTCGGCCACATTCACGAGCACGATCGACATGCCCATCGAGGCAATCAAGCCGTTGAGCTCTACACCGCGAAACGGGCGGAACGCCGTACGCTCCAGAATGACGCCGAGCACGGCGTTGACCGCCATCGCGGCAGCGATCGCGCCGACATAGCCGAGATACGGTACGGCCGTGTAGGCGACGAACGCGCCGATCATCACGGACTGGCCTTCGGCGAAATTGACCATCCGCATCACGCCGAAGGTCAAGGTGAGGCCGACGGCAACCAGCGCGTAGCTGCCGGACAGCACCAGGCCGTTGACGAGGATCTGGCCAAACATCTTATTGGACGACTTCGATGCTGCCGTCCGGCCCGGTGCGGATGAAGACGAAGTTCAGGCCATCCGGCTTGGACCCGCGCTGATCGTCGAACTCATAGTGCCCCAGCACCAGATCGATATTGGTGGCCGCCATCGCCTTCAAATAGGCCTCGGGTTTCGGTCCGCCGCGCTTGATTGCATCGGCCACCAGGCGCACCGCGTCATAGCTGGCCACGTCCCAGTACGTCACGTCGTGAGCCTCGTTCAGCTCCTTTTGCACGCGCGCTTCGAGCTTGGCGACGAACTCCTTCTGGGCCGGACTGTTGGTATCGCTCTTCACGAAGAAGGTCGCGCGTACCAGACCGATCTTGCCGGCCTGTGCGCCGACCTGGCGTTCGAAGATGCGCGGCGGCGGCGGATAGTCCGAGAACAGCGGTGTGGTGATGCCGGCCTCGGCATATTGCTTGACGAAGTTCGCCGCCTGGACGGCCGAGATCGACACAATGACGAGGTCGGGCTTCGCCGGCGGGATGCGGGTGATGGTGGCGTACCAATTGGTGTCGTTGCGATCCTGCGTGACGTCGAGGACGACCTTCTTGCCCGCCTTCTGCATGAGGTCGATCATGTTCTTGCGGAAACTCAGGCCGAAATCGTTGTTCTCGACAATGATCGCCACCGACTCGAACTTGAAGTCCTTCTGCAGCAGCGTCGCCTCGCGCTGTTGCGAGTAACGGTTCTGCATCGAGCTCTGGAAGACATACGGTCCTGCGTCGCCCGCGATCTGGTCCGCGGTAGAGATGTTGACCAGCAGCGGGATCTTCTCATCGTTGGCGACTTGCGCGGCCGCCACCGACGCGCTGGAACAGAATTCGCCGATCAGGAACTGGACCTTTTCCTGGCCGATCAAGCGCTCGGCCTGATCGTGCGCCGGCCGCGGCTCGCATTGGCTGTCGCCGATCGCGAGCTCGAGCTTGTAGCCGCCTGCGAGGTCTTGCGCATTGACCTCCTCGGCCGCGATCGCAGCAGCGATGCGATTGGTCTTCCCGGCCCACGCCGTGTTGCCCGTCAACGGCAGCAACACGCCGACCTTGAGAGTACCCTTGCTGCCGGCCTGTGCGAGGGCGACAGACGGCATCGCAAGCAGCAGCGCACCGATAAGTGTCGCAAGACGGCGTTTCATGTTGATCCTCCCCTGTCGCGGCTGCTTTTCGCTCAGCTCGTCGCACGCACCTTGCCCGGCGCAGCCGGGAATCTCTCTTCGGCCGCCCACGCGATCATGGACGCGTCGCGGATCGCGGTGAGGAAATCACCGGGGACGTTGTTGCAGTCTCCCACCATGACCCAGGGCACGCCGGCCTCGTCGGCGAGCTTTGCAACGTCACGCACCGGACGCGCGCCGATGGCCAGCACGATCCGGTCGCCGGCGGGATGGCGTACGACGCCCTGCCCGCCGCGGCACAGAATACTGTCGCCTTCGATCGATATGACCGGCACATCCGTCATGATCTGCGCATTGGCCTCGCGCAGGCGCAACAACACGTCCCACCGGTTGTTGCGCGCCATTTCCTTGGCGACGACACTCTGGCCCTCGAGGATCGTGACATGGCTGGCGCGCTTGGCGATGCATTCGGCCGTCTCGATGCCGACCATGCCGCCGCCGACGACCGTGATGTTCGCCCCCTCCGGAATCAGCTCCGGCTGCCGCAACACGTCCCAGGCCTGTAGCAGCGGGACGTTGGTGTTGACCGGAAACGGCGGATCGCGCGGCGAGGCGCCCGTCGCAATGACAATCAGGTCCGGCGCATAGGCTCGGATGCGATCGAGCGTCGGCTCAACGCCGGTTCGAATGGGAACATCGAGCTGGTCCAGCGAGGCCATGCGGTAGGTCCACACGCCCGACACATCTTCCTTGTCGGGCGCAGCGAGCGCGAGATCGATCTGCCCGCCGGCGCGGGGCTCGCGCTCCCACACCTCGACCTCGCGGCCGTTCATCGCGAAGACGCGCGCGGCTTCAAGCCCTGCGACGCCGCCGCCAATCACCAGCACGCGGCCGTCCTGCTTCCGGATTCCCTCAAGTCCCGGCTCGAGCTTCGCAAGCGTCTCGAACTCGGTGCCCACCAGCGGGTTCTGGACACAGGCGACATCGAGCTCGAGCGTCAACCGCTCGAAGCATACGTTGCAGGAGATGCAATGGCGGATCGGCCGCTTCACTTCGCCGAACGCCTTGAGACACCAGTGCGGATCGGCGACCAGCGCGCGGCAGAGCGCGATGTAGTCGGCGCTGCCAGCCTGCAGCACACCTTCAGCATCCTCCGGCGTCAACATCCGGCCGGCCATGATCACCGGCACACTGACGGCATCCTTGATCGGCCGCGCATAGGGCTCCAGAAACCGCCGTGGAAACGACGGTGGCTGGATGCAATAGCGCGACAATTCCGGCGTCTCGTTCGTGCCGCCCGAGAGATCGATCGCGACGACGCCCGCCGCCTCGAGCGCCTTCGACAACGCCACGACATCGTCGACCGAGTAACCGCCATCGACATATTCGGTCGCCGACAGGCGGACCATCATCGGGAAGTCAGGTAGCTCGGAACGGATGAGCGCCACCGTTTCCATCAACAGCCGCATGCGGTTCTCGACCGAACCACCGTATTCATCCTCGCGCCGGTTATGGCGCGGCGTGAAAAACTGCTGGAACAGGTATCCGTTGGCTGCGTGCAATTCGACCGCGTCATAACCGGCGCGGTAAAGCCTCACGGCGCTCGAGAGAAACTGCTCCTCAATCTCGGCGATATCGTGCCTGCTCAGCGCACGGACCTCGTCGCCCGTCGCCGGATTCTTGCCCGGCGAGGGGCCGACCGGCTCCATGCCGAGCACCGAACGCCGCAACAGCATGCCGCGATGATTGAGCTGGCCGCACACCAATGCGCCGGCTTGATGGATCGCCTTGGTCAAATCGGCCAGCCCGGGGATGAAGCGATCGTCGAAGATGCAGAGCGAAGCGCGATGATTGCGCGCATTCCCCGAGACCACCATCGCCTCGGTGATGATCATCGCCGCCCCGCCGCGTGCCCGCTCGGCATAGTAGATCTTGTCGCGTTCGGTCGAGAAGCCGTCGGTGGTACCGAAGTTTGTCCCCATCGGCCCCATCACGACGCGATTCTTCAACGACAGCGGTCCGATCTGGCCGGGCTGTCGCAACAACATCGACGGCTTGCTGTCGGGTGCAAGCATCAGCCGGACTTCGCGCGTTCCGCAGCCTGCTTCACCTGCTCCGGGTCGGCCGCGATCTTGACGCCGACGCGCTCCTGCTCGAGCAGCATCACCACGCGCGAGTCACGCCCCTCCCAGCCGCGGTTGCAGGCCTCCCGCATCTCGGCATAAGCGAGATTGCACATCCGCATCGGCACGCCGAGTTCACGTCCGAGCTCGGTCGCCAGCTTGACGTCCTTGGTGGCGAGCTTGAGCGCGAAATCCGGCGGATCGTATTTGCCGGGCAGGAATTGATTGAGCAGGCCGTCGAAGGTAAGACGGCGGCCACCGACGCCCTGGCGCACGGCTTCCCACAGCGCCACCGGATCCATGCCAGCCTTCACGCCCATGGTGAAGGTCTCGGCGAGCGCACAGGTGATGGCATAGCCCGACATGTTGTGCACGAGCTTGGCGACTGTCGCGGTGCCGATCGGCCCGATATAGGCGGCCTTGTCGCCCATGGCATCAAGCACGCCCTTGAACTTGTCAAAGGCCGCCTTGTCGCCGCCGACCCAGATCGCCATCTTGCGCGAGGCCGCGCCCGAGGGCCCGCCG
>DATHMA010000115.1:0-6566 GCA_035487555.1 Bradyrhizobium sp.
TGTCGGCCTGATGCAGGCGGTGAAGCGTTTCGAGCCTGAAAAAGGCTTCCGTCTTGCCACCTACGCCATGTGGTGGATCAAGGCGTCGATTCAAGAGTACATCCTGCGTTCCTGGTCGCTCGTGAAGATGGGCACCACCGCGAACCAGAAGAAGCTGTTCTTCAACCTGCGCAAGGCGAAGAGCAAGATCAACGCACTGGACGAGGGCGATCTGCGTCCCGACCAGGTCAAGATCATTGCCAAGCGTCTCGGCGTCACGGCTCAGGACGTGATCGACATGAACCGCCGTCTCGGCGGCGATGCCTCGCTCAACGCGCCGATCCGCGACGACGGCGAAGCCGGCGAATGGCAGGACTGGCTGGTCGACAACTCGCCCAACCAGGAAGCCATCATGGCCGAGAGCGAGGAGTTCGATCATCGCCACGACGCCCTCATCGGCGCCATGGGTGTGCTCAACCCGCGCGAACGCCGCATCTTCGAGGCGCGGCGCCTGGCCGACGAGCCGATGACGCTCGAAGACCTCGCCGCCGAGTTCGGCGTCTCGCGCGAGCGTGTCCGCCAGATCGAGGTCCGCGCCTTTGAAAAGGTGCAGTCCGCGGTCAAGGGCACGATCGCAAGGCAGGAAGCCGCCGCACTCGAGGCGGCGCTGTAAGCAGCGATCTGCGAGCAAGCGTTACAAAAGCCGGCGGCAACGCCGGCTTTTTTGTTGGGCCCTGTCGTCCCTGCGAAAGCCAGGACGACGGCGGGCGCTCAATAATAAACCCGGAAATAATCCGCGAGCGTCTGCGGGTCCTCCGCTTGCAGCGTGTCCATCCAGACCGGCGTGCCGTTGAGCAGCGCATTGGCCTGCGAGCGATAATCGGGGGAGACGTCGTCGGCCTGCTGCAGCGGCTGGCGCAGCATGTCGAGATAGGCGGTGTAGGCGGTGGGCGTGCCGATGAAGATGCAGTTGCAATGCACCGGCTCGGCATAGAAATAGCGCACCTGCTCGCCGATCTTGTGCATGACAAATCGATGTGGCGGCAGTGCGTGCAGCGCCTTCTTACCCATCGCGTCATTGGCAAGCTGGATGCGGAAACCGGCCGAGGACAGGAAAAAACTGTTCTTGTCGAGGAACGGTTTGCTCGGCGGTTCCAGCGCGACGAGCAGCGATGTGCCCAGCAGCAGCGCGATCGCCGCGAACAGCCCAAACCGCTTCCAGCCGCGCGGCCGCCACGGGCCCGATATCGTCGGCGCAATCGTCAACATCGACATGCTGTCCCTCCCTATAAGCGCACCGATATCAAGACGTCCGCCAATCGGCCGATCATCCTGTAGCCCGCATGAGCGAAGCGATATGCGGGGACCTTTCCCGGGTATCGCTACGCTCACCCGGGCTACGAGCCGATCTCACAGCGTCAGCACGTAATTCGTGCTCTCCTCGATCGCCTGCGCCAGGGTCTTGCCCTCGCGGAAGGCGGCGTTGAAACCGCGGACGACGGCAGCGCCGCGCTCGGCCTCGGTGCCGTGATGGGTGGGGCTACTGAAATGGCTGTCGCCGAAATCGCCCTGCGTCACCGCGACCACCGCGGCCGGATAAGTCGGCCGCTCCTTCTTGCGCAGGCCGGCATAGTAGCCAGCGAAGTAATCCGCCTGCAGCTCGCTGCGCTTCACCGTCGGCTGGCCGGCATTGACGCGCGAGACCAGGTCATGGCGATACTGCAGGATGTGGCCGAACTCGTGGCTGCAAACGGCTGCGACCGCGACCTCGGGATGATCCTTGCCGGCGCGAAGCTGCTGCTGCAGGTAGATCCCCATCAGCACCGTGCCATCGGCGCGGTTGAGCCGCGTCCGCGAGGTGGCATAGGCATTGCGGCTGTCATTGTCGTCATAATAGGCGAAGCCCGGCAGCACGCCGAACGCATCGGAGATTTTGGCCAGTGTCTGCGCCAGCGCATAATCGAAGTCGCGGTCGCCGGAGCGCGGGATCATCGGCTCGTCGCCGGTGAAGTATGTGCGCGTGTCAGTGCCGTTGGGATAGACCGCCTCGACATCCTCGCTGGCGAGGCAGCAGCCGAAAGTGTGCGGCGTGCGCGAGCTGTCGGCACGGCAACAGGTGCCGAAACACAGCGAGAGCATTCCCCCCGCAACGACTTCACGACGGCTCCACATCGCTTTCTCCTGATTCACGCGGCTAGCAGAGGTCTGGAAATTTCTGGCAGGCCGGCGATCCGCCGCCCGTGTTCACTGATGGCGCCGGCGCTGGCGCCGGTATGGCCGCTGGCTTGGGCGCGGCCGCGGGCTTGGGCGCCGGCGCAGGTGCAGCGATCGGCGGCAGCGAACCGGAATAGGTCGTTGTGGTGGTGCCGGTATCGCAAAACGAGGAACGGACCGCGCAGCTCTTGCCATAACCCTCGCAGCGCTCCATCGCGCGCTTCTCCGCGTCCGGCATGGTCGCGGCGGTACTCCAGCCATAACCGTTGTCGTCCTGCTGCACCGCGATCGCAAAACATCTTCCATTGGTGGTCGGGATGGTCGCGATGACCTTGCAGGCGTCCGGCGCCTCCTTGCGCGAGCGGCAGCGCGTCATCGCCCAGTTAGAGGCCTCCTCCGGTGTCGCATAGTTATAGGCGCTGCCGCTGGACCAGGTGTGCCCGGATTTGCCGAAGGCGAAGGCGCCGTCCGCCCGCGCCATCCCGTCCCCGGTCGCAGGCAGACATGCGAGCGCACATGCCGCCACAATGAGATGCCGTGCTCCAATCAATGTCCCGCCCCTCAGCGATTCCAATGGAACCGATCCTACAGCGAAATCGCGCTCCGCAACAGCGCCGCGCCCCTTCCTAATCCCCCCACTCCCGGGTCAGCGTCGCGAGCGCGCAGCCCTCGCAATAGCGGGCGTCCTTGAAGTCGATCCAGTTGTGCGCGTAGACGTGGTCGAGCGGGATGTCGTAACGCGCGCGCAGGACTTTCACGAGCACCTTCCAGGCGTCGATTTGCGCCTGCGTCACGGGTTTGCCGACGTCGGGATAATTACCGGCGAACTCGACCCCGATCGAGGTGTCCTTGTTGACCTGGTGATAGGTCTTGCTGTTGTCGATATATTTGTTGTCGTTGCGGTCGGCGCCGTCGGTGTGCGTCGGCACGAGATCATCCGACACCGCCCAATAGACCGTGCCGTCGGTCTCGACCCAGACCATGACGCCCCGCCGCGTCGGGTTCTTGTGCTGCTCGGCCGCGCCGCCGCGCGCCGAGCCGGCCGGCCCCTCGGTCTGGTGCACGATGATGTTCTTCCAGGGATGGGCCCTGGCGACATCACCCCAGGGCGACAGCCAGACCATTTTCAGACCGGGAATATCGGGCGTGCCGGATTGCTTGGCGAAGGTCTCGAGATCACGCGTTTGAGCGGAGGCGGGAAAGAAAAACGCGATGGCGCAGACCATCGCAAGCAAGCGAAAAGTCATGTTTGAAGACCCTGTGGGCCTTCTTGGTAGCACGGTTCAGGCGAGCTTGCGCAAGGCGGACGCGGCTGCCTGCACATCGAGCGCAGGCATCGGCGGCGGCGCCGGATTATAGGCTGCGTATCGGTTCTTGCCCTCTTTCTTGGCTTCATAGAGCGCGTGATCGGCGGCGGCGATCAGCCGGTCCGGGAAAGCGCCGATCTCCCTGCTCCACTGCGCAATCCCGATCGAGACCGCGATCGGGATATCGTTGCCCGAGCAGCCTTCCGCGTCCTGGCGGCAGACCTCCAGCACGCGGCGCGCGATCATGATGCCTTCACGCAGCGTCGAGGACGGCAGCACAATGCAGAACTCGTCGCCGCCGGTACGCGCCAGGAGATCGCCGGGCCGAAGCTGCGTTTGCGCCATCAGGGTGAAATGCTGCAGGCAGGCATCGCCGGCCGCGTGGCCATGGGTGTCGTTGACCTGCTTGAAGCCGTCGAGGTCGATCACCAGGAGCGCGAAGGCCTCGCCGCTGCGCCCGGAGCGCGCGCATTCTTCCCCAAGCCGTTGCACCAATTGCCGGCGGTTACCGACACCGGTGAGGTCATCAAGCAGCGCCAGATCGGCAACCTCGTTGCGCAGCCGGTCGATCGCCATCAACAGGAAGCCGAAATTGAACGACATCGAGAGGAAGATCAGCGCCAGCGTCACCAGGCCTTGCGGCAGCGACGAACGCGAGAAGGTGAAATCGACGCCAACCAGGTTACCGATGACCCGGACTGCATAGAGCGCGATGATCAGCGAAATAACCCCGCCGGCAAGCCGCGCGCCCGGATTAACGCGTCCGTCCTCCCGCGAAAACAGCAGTTTCAGCGTCAATGCGAAGGGCAGCATCTGGCCGGTCGAATAGACCAGGACCCGCATCGTCTGGCTGTCATAGGCAAATGCAAAGAAGATGATCCCGGCCGACGTGAGCGCCGTGATCAGGCCGGTCCTGCGCCAGGATATCGGCCGCTCGTAAAAGCGCTCGATTCCGGTCGCGACGAGGCAGGCGCCAAAGATCAATACCGTCGCGCCACAGATCAGCGGCAGCAGCGAGCCCTGAAACACCACGATCAGCATGGCGAAGAGGCCGCCGAACGCACCCAGCGCCGAGGAGGCAGCCCAGAACTTCGCGGCTTCGAACTTGGGATAGGTGTAGGCGACGTAGGCCCAGATCAGGGCTACGGCGAGAAAGTTAACGACAAAGACAGTCCAAAGCGTCGGAACGCTCAGCATCCGTGACTGCGGGACACGCCTGCCCCGCCCCCTGCTCTGTTGGACAGCCCACCCCTGACCATCCTCCGTTTTCTTACCGATAAGATGCGGCCGTGCGGCTTAACGGACTCTCAATAGAGCCGGAGAAACGGCGCCTTGGTTTTGAATTGATGAAGATCTGGAGCGCAGGGTTGAGGCGATTTCGTCGCATCGGCGATACGCCGGAGACACACATCGCTGCCGCACGCCGGGGAATTTTCGCCGAAAAGCGCGTCAAAACCCATAACATCTGTGGATAACGCCATGACATCAGCATGACAGTGTGGGGCAGTCCGCTGCGAATCTGCTGAGTTTAGCTTCGAGGATTTTGCGAGGCTGGCCCTCCGCCGAGCATGCCTCTCGTGTCGCGTTTCAATCCATTAAACCCTGAGAGGATACTATGGCTAAGAAAGCGAAGAAGGCGAAGAAGGCGAAGAAGGCCAAGAAAGCCAAGAAGAAGTAACTGAAGAAGTAACTCTTCAGCCCGGGTGGAGTGCTCAGCTCCGCCCGGGTACCGGGCCTTCCAAGGGGGCATTGATCCACGAAAGCGGCGGGCTCGGCCCGCCTTTTTGATTCCTGTCGTCCGGCCAAGCGAAGTGCGAGCCGGGATCCATAACCGTCGGCCTTCGTTGGCGCAAAGATCGTCTGCCATGCCGCTCCACGGATAGATTCCGCGGTATGGGTCCTGGCTTTCGCCAGGACGACACGGTTAGCGTTCTGCAAACGCCAATTTCGCTCCCAGGAGCGCAAAGCCGCCGGCGAAGGCGCGGCGGAGCCAGGTCATGACGCGCGGGCGCGTCACCACGCGGTCGCGGACGGCGCCGGCGAACAGGCCATAAACCACGAAGACAACGAAGGTCATGGCCATGAAGGTGGCGGACAATTCCAGCATGCGCGCCAGCGGATAGGCCTCATTGGCCGCGATGAATTGCGGCAGGAAGGCGAGGAAGAAGATCGACAGCTTGGGATTAAGGATGTTGATCAGGAAACCGGTAACGATCACCTGACGGCTCGAGCGCGCATCGAGTTTCGTGTCTACCGCGAGCGCGCCCTGCTCGCGCAACGCCTGCCAGGCCATGTAGGTGAGGTAGGCGACGCCGCACCATTTCAGCGCCGCAAAGGCAAGCGCGCTGGTGTGCAGCACGGCGGCCAACCCCAGCATGGCCGCCGCCATCGCCGGCAAAATGCCGAGCGTGCAGCCAAAGGCGGCGGCGACGCTGGCGCGCGAGCCCCGCGTTAGGGCCGTTGCCAGCGTATAGAGCACGCCGGTGCCCGGCGAGACGACGACGATCAGCGAGGTGAGGAGAAATGACAGCGACATGGCGCGAGCCTAGCACGCGCCAGCCGCCACGCAAAAGCAAGCCGATCCTCAGTGCTGCGTCGCGCTCCGCGTCTGCGCCCATTCCGCCTCGCGCAGTACATCGAGCGCCGCCCAGGGCTTCGACCAGAACTTGGCGCCTCGCGGCAGCGGCTCCGGCAGCGCGCGGCCCGAGGTCACGACGACGTCGAGCTGTGGATTGCGCGATGTGGCGATATGCGCAAGCTCGACCCCGTTCATCCGCCCCGCCAGGCTGACATCGGTGATCATCAGCGCCAGCGAGTTGGAGAACTTGTCCAGCACCAGTTCGGCGGCCTCCGCGCTTTCGCACTGGATCACGTTGTAATTGCTCTCCTCGAGCAGCACGCAAATCATCTCGCGTTGCATCGGGTCGTCCTCGACGACAAGAGCGGTTGCGCGAAAAGCTGTCGACTGGCTCATTTTGTCGCCTCCCGAAATGGCGCTAGGAAATGTAACCTAAGCTAAAGGCCGGAACGGCCAGATGGTTTCGGTTCCAATTTGACAAAGTGAGA
>DATHMA010000116.1:0-56904 GCA_035487555.1 Bradyrhizobium sp.
ATAGATGCGATTGACGCGGTCGGCGAGAACCGCGTCGTCCTCCCAGCTCCCTTCCAGGAGCTTGTAGATCGCCTCCATGTACTCATCGGCGAAGTCATAGCGGTCATCATGCTCGATCTGCCGATCAAGTCCCATCGCCCGTGCCGCGCTGTCGAGATAGCCGGTAACGATGTTCCATCCCGCCCTGCCTTTGGTGAGATGATCCAGCGTCGAAAGGCGGCGAGCAAACAGATAGGGTGTCTCGTAGGTGGCGTTCGAAGTGACGCCGAAGCCGATGTTCTTCGTCACTGCGGCCATGACCGGGACGACAAGCAGCGGATCGTTGATCGGGATCTGCACCGCGCCCCGGATCGAAGCCGCCGGCGATCCACCATAGACATCGTAGACGCCGATGATGTCGGCGAGAAAGATCGCATCGAACAGGCCGCGTTCGGCTGTCCTGGCCAAATGCTGCCAGTATTCGATATCGGTGTAACGCGGCGATTGATCGCGCGGATGCGACCACATCCCATGCTGGATGTGGCCGACGCTGTTCATATCGAAGGCGTTGAGTCGGATTTCCTTCGGCATGATGGGCTCACCGATGCCGCAGGCGCCGGTTGACCCGGCGCGCCAGATAATCACCTGCCGTCTGCACGGTCTGCACCAGGGCGATCAGGACGACCACCACCGCGAGCATCATCTCCGGCATGAAGCGCTGATAACCGTAGCGGATGCCAAGATCGCCCAGACCTCCGCCACCGACGGCACCGACCATCGCGGAATACCCGAGCAGGCTCACGACAGCGAGCGTCAGCGCCAGCACCAGCCCCGGCAGCGCTTCGGGAATCAGGACCTTCAACACGATCTGCAGGGGACTGGCGCCAAAGGAAGACGCCGTCTCGATCAGGCCGCCGTCGACTTCGCGGATTGCCGCTTCCACCAGACGCGCGATGAAAGGCGCCGCCGCAATCGTCAGCGGAACGATGGCTGCACCCGACCCAATCGAGGTGCCCGCAATGAGGCGCGTAAAGGGAATGATGGCGACGACCAGGATGATAAAGGGCGTCGAACGGGTGGCATTGACGATTACGCCAAAAACCGTGTTCACGGAGGGTGCCGCGAACAGTTCGCCCTTGCGGCTGGTCGCCAGGAAAATTCCGATCGGCAGGCCGAACAGTGTCGCTAGGGACGCCGCGACCGAGACCATGAACAGGCTCTCGCCTGTCGCCTCGACGATCAGGTTGATGAGATCACGCGACATAGCCGAGGCGCTCCACGAACAGCTGATGTTGCGAAAGCCAGGACAATACTTGCCGGGCCCGGCCTTCGTCGCCGGGAATGCCGAGCGTCAACGTCCCGACATGCTGACCTCCGATCTCGTCGATGCGTGCCGATAACAGTGCCACATCGATGGCGAGCTCGCGCGCCAGCCGCGCCACGATTGTGTCACCGGCGCTCGTGCCCCGAAGCTGCACACGAATGGCGGCCTGACCGCCAGGTATGGGCTGCTCGCTCAAGCGGCTGGCCAGCGAGACCGGAACGCTGTCGCCGAGAACCTCAGCCAGGAAACTTTGCGTGATGGGGTGTTTTGGATGAGTGAAGATATCCGCCACATGTCCGCTTTCAACGATATGGCCGGCGTCGATCACGACGACTTCCTTGGCGAGTTGGCGGACCACGGACATTTCATGGGTGATCAGGACGATGGTGACGCCGAGCTCGCGATTGATATTGGCGAGGAGATCGAGGATCGAGCGTGTCGTCTGCGGATCGAGCGCCGAAGTCGCTTCATCCGAGAGCAACACGCTCGGACGTGTCGCGAGCGCGCGGGCGATGCCGACACGCTGCTTCTGGCCACCGGACAGCTCGGACGGATAGCGGTCAAATTTGTCGGAGATGCCGACGAGTTCGAGCAGCTCGGACACCCTGATCGCAATATCAGTCTTCGACCATCCTGCGATCTCGAGCGGCAGCGCGACGTTGTCGGCCGCCGTGCGCGACGACAGCAGGTTGAAATGCTGGAAGATCATGCCGATCGAGCGTTGCGCCAGGCGCAGCTCCCGGCCCGAAAGCGCGGAAACATCACGGCCATCGACCACGACGCGGCCGGCAGAGGGCTTTTCCAGACCATTGATCAAGCGGACCAGACTTGATTTGCCAGCGCCCGACCGACCGATCACGCCGGTGATCGATCCGCGCGGGATGGCAAACTCTATCTCCTGCAGCGCCTGCACGCCCGGCTTGTCACGGTAGGCCGGATAGGTCTTGGCGACTTGCTCGAAGCGGACCATGGCTTCCGCTTCGGCCGGTTTGGGCGCGATCGGTACAGGCGCAGGGATAGGTTCGGCCAGCGCCAAGGGTTGATGTACGTTCATTCGCAAAGTCCGCTTTCATGTCGCGCGGCCGCTTTTCGACGGCGCGGACGGTCTCAATGCCCAAACAAACGGTAGCTGCGGTCGATGCTGCGCAGTTCGCGGGTTTCATCGGTCCAGCCGACCGCTCGGCGATAACTGCCGAGCAGCGCCTGCTGCTTGAGGGCGACAA
Source organism: Bradyrhizobium sp. (assembly GCA_035487555.1). Classification (GTDB taxonomy): domain Bacteria; phylum Pseudomonadota; class Alphaproteobacteria; order Rhizobiales; family Xanthobacteraceae; genus Bradyrhizobium. The sequence goes on from DATHMA010000116.1 coordinate 2,527, forward strand.
CGTCGACGCTCTGTGCCGCGTCGGCGAAGGGCGAGACGAACAGGGCGTCTTCCGGACAATAGAGCTCGCACAGGAAGCAAGTCTGGCAGTCGCCTTGCCGGGCGATGACGGGGATGCCATCCGTCTTGTCGAAGACGTTGGTGGGGCAGACGTTCACGCAAATATCGCAGGACGTGCAGCGCTCGGCGTCGATGACCTCGATCATTCCGCCGCCTCCGCGTAAGAGACGTCCGCATGCGCGCGCGGCGACGTCCAGACCTCGTCGAGGCCGCCCGCCGTGATGTAATGCCGGAGGCGCTCGTCCTGCACAGGGAAATCGTCGCGGCGATGCATGCCGCGGCTCTCGTTCCGCGCCAGTCCGCTGCGATACATCCATCGCGCGGTTGCCAGCATAGCGGCAGCCTCTCTCGCGCGCATCACATCGCTCTCGGCCGCGGCCTCGGCATTGGATGCTTCGGCCCAGAGTGCATCGAGCCGCTGCAGCGAACCGCCGAGACGGCCGGCCTCGCGGAAATAGTTCAGGTCGTAAGGGAAGACCTCGTCCTGGACCGCGCGCGCCAATTGTGCCGGCGCGAAAGGGCGGCCGCCACGCTCGCGGAGTGCAATCGTGCCGGCGCGCGACACTTGCCGCCTCGGCGCCGAACCAGCCAGCCGCGCATAGTCTGCCGCTCCCTGCCCCGCCCAGGTACCCGAAGACATCGCCCAAGCCGCGTTGTGGCTGCCACCACCGGTGAAACCGCCGCAGACCAATTCGCGCGTCGCTGCATCACCGGCAGCATAAAGCCCGGGCACGCTGGTGGCGCAGGTATCATCGACGATGCGTAATCCGCCCGTGCCGCGTACGGTGCCCTCGAGGCGCAGCGTCACCGGAAATCGCTGAGTGAACGGGTCGATGCCGGTGCGATCGAACGGCAGGAAGAAATTCGGCTGCGACACCCGCATCGATTGCCGCACCTCTTCGTTGGCCCTGTCGAGCTGCGCATAAACGGACCCTTGGGTGAGCGCACGCGCGATCGCCGAGCGGCCGCCCTTGGAGGCCGCACCGGGAACCACACTCCCGTCTTCATAGGTGAAGGTCGCCCAACCATAGAACAGCGTCTTGGTCACCGAGCCGAATGCCGCCGAAATCGCGTAAGGATTGGAGAACTCCATGCTGGTCAATTCGGCGCCGGCCTCCGCCGCCATCAGGTAGCCGTCGCCGGTCAGCACGTTGGAGCCCAACGTCTTGCTCAGAAATGCGCATCCGCCGGTCGCGATCACCACTGCCCTGGCGCGGACGATCCATCGGTCGTCTTTCTGCCGACGCTGGCCCGCCGCACCTGCGACCGCGCCGCCATCATCAATCAGCAGCTCGAGTGCCGGGCTATGATCGAGGATGGTGACGCCGGCCGCCTTGCTGCGCTTGCGCATCAGCCGCATGTATTCCGGACCCTGCAGCGAATTGCGCTGGGACTTTCCGTTGTCATCGACCGGATAGGGATAGCCCCATTCGGCAAGTCGATTGCTCTGCGCAAAGGTGCAATCGAGTGTGCGGGCCATCCAGCGGCGGTCCTGGAGATAACCGCCCATCTTCTCGCGGCCTGCCATGGCGGCTTCGCGAAGCGCGGGATCGGGATCGATGTACCAGACGCCGGTGCCGGCTGCGGCGGTCGCCCCGGAGGTGCCGCAAAATCCCTTGTCGGCCAGCACGACACGCGCACCATGTTCTGCCGCACTGATCGCCGCCCATGTGCCCGCGGGGCCACCGCCGAGAACAAGGACATCCGCGTCGTATTCAATCGACCCCGCTGTGGCCGAGAGTCGTTCGGCGCGTCCCGTCATCGATCACTCTCCGCATTCCAATTTCACGCGGCCGCACTGACGCCGCATCGCACAACATCGCGTGAGGCCATGCTTCTGGCAATTTCAGATATTTGCGCGGATATGGGCGAAGCTTTCACCAGCAGGAGCACGGGAAGAAAATTCATGTGGCGGCATGCGTGCCGTTTTCTTTCGCCGCGGAACGCAGCAGCACTCTACGCGTCCGCCAGAAGATTAGAGCCGAATTTTTCTTTTTCGTTTCACGCGCCCGAACTTTGTTTCCTGTGCAGCAGCTGCGCGATATCTCGTTCATGCAGTCCTGCACCGCAAGGCCGTTATGCCCCGCCAACTTCACCTCAACGTCAATCTCTTGCACTCCGGCACCTACGCTTCCGCCTGGCGGTTGCCGGACAGCGATCCCCACGCCTGCTTCGATATTGGGCACTATGTGCGTGTCGCGCAGATAGCCGAGCGCGGCAAGCTCGACGCGATTTTCCTCGCTGATACGCCGGCGATCACCGACCGCATCGAGTACCGCTCCTTCATGTCGTTGGAGCCGACCATCGTGCTGGCGACGGTCGCCGCCTCAACCAGGCATATCGGGCTGATCGCGACCGCTTCGACCACCTACAACGAGCCCTACAACATCGCCCGCCGCTTCGCGACGCTCGATCATGCCAGCGGCGGCCGCTCCGGCTGGAACGCAGTAACCACGGCGGATGCGGCGTCGAGTCGCAATTTCGGCCTGCCCGGCGTCCTCGAACACAAGGCACGCTATGACCGCGCCAAGGAGTTCACTGACATCGTCCACGCGCTGTGGGATAGCTGGGAGGACGATGCGTTTGTCGGCGACAAACTTGGCGCACGCTTTGTCGACACGACCAAGGTTCACCCGATCGCGCATCGCGGCACTTATTACTCGGTAGCAGGTCCACTGAACGTGCCGCGATCGCCCCAGGGACGACCAGTCACCGTCCAAGCCGGTGGATCGAATGACGGCCGCGACTTTGCAGCGAGCCACGCCGAAGCCGTGTTCACGCTCGCCCAAACCATCGACGAAGGCGTCGCCTATGCGCGCGATCTGCGTGCACGAGCCGCGGCTCACGGCCGGCCCGGTGATTCCATCGTCATCCTGCCCGGCCTTACGACGGTCATCGGCAGCACCGAGGCAGAGGCGAAGCGGCGGCAGGATGAACTCTGGGAACTCGTGCCCCTGGAGTACAGCCTCGCCCGTCTGGCCAATACACTCCAGATCGATCCGAAACTGCTGGAACTGGACAAGCCCCTGCCTGACCCGCTCCCGCTCCCCACCAATGCCAACCACACAATGTTCCAAGGTACCGTGAATCTCGCGCGCCGCGACAATCTGACGGTATGGCAGCTCCTGCGCGCACTCGGCGGCGGCGTCGGTCATCGCATCATTGTCGGGACGCCCGAACAGATCGCTGATGACATCGAGGCCTGGTTCAGGGCTGGTGCGGCCGATGGATTCAACCTGATGCCCGATGTGCTGCCGTCTGGCCTCGACATTTTCGTCGATACGGTCGTACCGATCCTGCAACGCCGCGGCTTGTTCCGGACGGATTATAGCGGCTCAACCCTGCGCGATCATTTTGGCCTCGCGAAGCCGCCAAACCGCTTTGCCAAATCCTCGCCAGCCGCAGCTTCGGCTTAAGAGACAGTCGCGGGCTCGCGCGCCTGCGCGGTCTGTGCCTGCCGCACCCGCGGGATCACTTCGAGCGCAAAGCGCCGCATCTCGGCTTCGAACGGCTGGAACTGCAGCATGAACAATTCAATGCCGGCGGCATGGAACGCGCGGATGCGCGCCGCCACTTCGTCATAACTGCCGACCAGCCCGGCCGCGGTGCCGCCATTGGTGCCGACACGCTCCGTCTTCTGCATCGTCTGCATCATCACTACCTTCGGATCGGTGTTCTGGCGCTGGATCGCCTTCATCGGCGCGTCTTTTGCCGCAAGCGCCAACAAGCGCTCGTGCTCGGCCCAGGCCTGCTCGCTGGTCTCGCGCGCGACAACGAAGGCGGAAAGCCCGAACCTGAGCGGCGGCGCCCCGTTTGGCCGCGGTCGCGCCGCAACATTCGCGATCAGGCCCGCGACATCGGCGAGCGGCTGCCCATTGATGAACCAGACGTCACCGTGGTCGGCGACCAACGCCCGCGCGGGTTCGGATTCGCCTCCGACATAGATGGTCGGCCGCTGCCGATAGAGACTCGTCGGCCGCAGCACATAGTCCCGTACGTCAAAATGCTCGCCCTTGTAGGTCAAACGCTCGCCCTGCATCAGGCGCGACACCACCGAAATCCATTCACGGCCGTAAGCGTAACGGTCGTCATGCTCCGCAAAGCCGATGCCTGCCTTCTCCAACTCCGGACGATTCCAGGCATTGACCAGATTGAGCGCAAAGCGGCCATGGCTGATGTTCTCGATCCCAAGCGCCATCTTGGCCAGCACCACGGGATGATAGAGATAGGGCTTGATCGCCGCGATGATCTCGATCCGGCTGGTCAATGCCGCAATCGCTGCCGACGCACTCCAGGCCTCGAGCTGATCGAAATCCTCGATATGCGGATTGATCGTGTGCTGTGCGATCAAGGTCGAGTCGTAACCAAGCTCTTCCGCGGCGAGCACGAGATCGCGGTTGCGCTCCCATGACGCGTTGTAGGGCTCATCGGGATCCTGGTACGCGCCACGTGAACCGTGCACCACCGCCCAGATGCCAAAGCGAGGAGACGTTGCTGTCATGGAAGCCTCTCTTGGTAAGCGCTCGCGGCTTGTCGCGCGCGAAAGCGGTTTGTTTTGACCAACGGGTGCTCCAAGTTCAAGCATGTCGGCATCAAAAGATATTCTTTGTCAACTAAGCACTCGCGGAGAAACCAGAACACTCCGGAACGAACGACAATTGAAAAACCGCTCTATTTCTGTTCGTGCCAATTCGTGGGACAGTTTGCGCGTGTGATGAAGCTTGCTGTTAGAAGCAGCGCAGCGAGCGGCTGTTCAATGCCTGTTTCCCGTGCAGCGTCGCACACACGTTTCCTCCATGACACGCGACATGGCGCAACTGGAACCGAGCAGCCTTGAGCAATATCGAGCAGGCCGTAGCACCGACTGATTTTGACCAGGTGCAGACCACCGAAGAGACCGCATCCCCCGAGCATGCGTCCACACTCCAGTTGGGCAAGCGCGGCCTGCTGTTGCTCTCCTGGCTCGCACCGGCCGCGGTCGTGATCGTCTGGGAATTGCTGGCGAGAGCGGGATGGATCACGCCGCAGGTGCTGCCGGCTCCGAGCAAGGTCATTGCCACCGCCATCAAGCTCGCGACGACCGAAGGCCTCTTGAACGACCTCGGGGTGAGCCTGCTGCGCGCCGCTGCGGGCTTTGCGATTGGCGGCAGCGTCGGGTTTGCGCTCGGCATCCTCGTGGGGTTCTCGCGCATCGCGGAGGCGGCGATAGACCGCAGCGTTCAGATGATCCGCGCCATTCCGTTCCTCGCGGTGCTCCCGCTTGTGATCGTGTGGCTCGGCGTGGGTGAAGCCGAGAAGATTTTCCTGGTCGCACTCGGCGTGACTTTTCCGATCTATATCAACACCACGCTTGGCATCCGTCAGGTCGATCCAAAGCTGATCGAGCTTGGCCGCGTCCAGGGGCTCGGCTCGCTCGAGCTGATCCGACGCATTGTCCTGCCCGGCGCGCTGCCATCGATCCTCACCGGCGTACGCTATGCGCTGGCAACCGCGTGGCTTGCGCTGGTCGTCGCCGAAACCATCGGCGCGCAATCCGGCATCGGCTTCCTTGCGATGGACGCCCGCGAATTCCTGCGCACCGACGTGATCGTGCTCACGATCGTGATCTATGCCCTGATTGGAGTCGCGGCAGACGCGATCGCGCGCTTGCTCGAGCGACGTCTTCTGGCCTGGCATCCGATCTATGGAGGCGGTCGATGACCGTGCACGTCACGCCGCCTTCCGCCTCCACGGCGACCAGTTCGGCCGTGGTGGTGAGCAACCTCCGCCGCGCTTACGGCAGCCGGGTCGTGATCGACAGGCTCAACTTGCGCATCGAACGCGGGGAGTTCGTCGCGCTGCTCGGCGAAAGCGGCTGCGGCAAGACCACCCTGTTGCGGGCCCTCGCCGGCCTCGATCCGATCCAGGGCGGACGCATCGCAGCACCGCGTCGGCCGGCCGTCGTGTTCCAGGAACATCGGCTGCTGCCATGGGACAGTTTATGGCGCAACGTATCGCTTGGGCTTCAGGCGCCGGATGCGCGCGAACGCGCCGCGGCCGCGCTTGCCGAGGTCGGGCTCGGCGACCGGCTCGACGACTGGCCACGCAACCTTTCGGGCGGACAGGCCCAGCGCGTGGCGCTCGCCCGCGCGCTGGTGCAGCAACCGGAGCTTCTGCTGTTGGACGAGCCCTTTGCGGCGCTCGATGCGCTGACGCGCATCCGCATGCACGATCTCGTCCGCGAGCTCGTCGCCAACCATCGGCCCGGGGTCCTTCTCGTCACGCACGACGTCGACGAAGCTATCGCGCTGGCCGACCGTATCCTCGTGATGCGAGACGGCGCAATCGCCTTTGAACATCACAAAGCGGATGGCTCTGCCTCGATGGAACGAACCGCGCTGCTCGCCGAACTCGGCGTGCTCGCCTCTCATGCGGCTGCGTAAAGCATACCGAAAGGATTGTACCCATGTTTGACTCTTCATTTGGCAATCCATCCCGGCGCCGCTTCCTCGGCACCGCGGCGGTTGGTATCAGCGCTCTGGCCGGCCTCAATCTGGAACCGGCCTGGTCGGCGACCGGCCGCACCACCGACCTGGTGCGCCTGACCTGGGGGCTCAGCGGGCTCAACCTGATCGCCAAGGAGCGCGGCGAGTTCGAAAAGGTGCTCGCCAAGGACGGCATCAAGGTCGAGTGGCTCGGGCCGTTCCCGAACCATGCGCCGACCTTGCAGGCCGTCACCGGCGGAAGCGCCGACTTCTCGTTCGGCGGCAGCACGACACCGGCGTTGGCCGCGATCATCGCGGGCTCACCGCTGGTCTTCACCCAATTCGTCGTCTACGAACCGCGCACCACCGCGATCATCGCCAAGGACGATTCCGGCATCAACAAGATCGAAGATCTCGTCGGCAAGTCGGTCGCAGTCAACCGCTCCGGCCTTGGCGAGTTCCTGCTGGTCGCGGCACTGGAGAAGCACAAGGTCGACCGTTCGGCAGTAAAGTTCGTCTATCTCAATCCGCCCGACGCGGCGCCAGCGCTCGCCTCGGGAAAGGTCGACGCCTGGTCGATGTGGAGTCCCGGCGTCGATATCGCGCGGCTTGAATACAAGGCGCACGACATCTTCCTCGAGGGCCGCGATCTCGAATTCCAGATCGACTACACCTCCTACCTGACCACCCGCAAATTCGCGACCGACAATCCCGCGCTCGTCCGCGCGGTGAACGATGCCTTCCGCGCCGAAGGCAAGTGGATTTCGGAGAACAGCAAGGAAGCCGAATACATCGCGCAGAAGGCGGGCAAATACAGCGACCAGGTCCGCGACCAATTCATCGCGATGAACCGGCAATACCGCTATTTCCCGGTCAACGACGAGAAATTCCTGTCCGAATTGCAGCGCGCCGCGGACTGGCTTGCCGCGCGAAAAGTCCTGCCCGAACCGGTCAAGGTCACCGATCATCTCGCGCAGCTCTGATCGAGCCCACGCCCAGCAACCGCATCCGGATTTGAAAATGAACAAACCCCTAGCCGCCACAAGTCTCGCCCCATCCAGACAGGTCGATCTCCGCTCGTCCGACCTGGACAGCCTGCTCGCCCAGATCGCCAAAGGCGAAAGCGAACGCGAGCTGGAGCGCATCCTGCCGTTCGAGGCGATCGATCTGATCCGGGGTGCCAAGCTTGGTGCGTTGCGCCTGCCGACTTCCGCCGGCGGCGCCGGCAGCACCATCCGGGAACTGTTCGAGGTCATCATTCGCCTCGGCGAAGCGGACGCCAACGTCGCGCACATCCTTCGCAATCATTTCAGCGTGGTCGAGCGGCTGGTCCGCCATCCCCGCGACGAGCAGGGCCGGCAGTGGCAGCAAGCGGTTGCCGACGGCGCCATCGTCGGGCTTGCCACGACCGAGCTGGACACGCCGCAGGTCGGAAACATCATCCCCAACACGACCTTCACGCCCGAGGGCGACGACTACCTCCTGAACGGCACCAAATATTACAGCACCGGCACGCTTTATTCCGACTACGTCCTGGTGCGCGCCGCCGATCCCTCCGGCCGACCTGGCGCGACCATCATTCCGGTGAAGCGGGACGGCGTCGAGCTGATCGATGATTGGGACGGACTGGGACAGCGGTTGACGGCGACCGGCACCACGCATTTCCGCAACGTTCGCGTCAGGCACCAGGAGATCGTGTTCGACGCGGCGGATGTCGGGTATGGCGTGCCCTACTCGAACACATTCGCCCAGCTCTTTCTGACTGCAATCGTCGCAGGCATTGCGCGGGCCGCCTTGCGCGATGCTGCCGCACTGATCCGCTCCCGAAAGCGCACGTTCTATTATGCGCCGAGCGAGGTGCCGACCGACGATCCGGTGCTGCAGCAAACCATCGGGCAGATCGCAAGTGGCGCGTTTGCTGCCGAGACGGTCGTTCTCGCCGCGGCTGAGGCGCTCGACGTGGCGACCGACGCCTTCGATGCCGGCGCGCCCGATGCAACCGAGGCTGCCCACAAGGCGGCGCTGGTGTCAGCCAAAGCCAAGATCGTCGCCGACGATTTTGCCATTCGCGCCGGCAGCCTGCTGTTCGATGTCGGCGGGGCTTCCGCCACCAAGAAGGCGACCAATTTCGACCGGCACTGGCGCAACGCACGCACGCTGTCGTCGCACAATCCGACCACCTATAAGGCGCGGTCGATCGGGCAACATGTGATCAGCGGCACCCCGCTGCCGGCCAAGGGCTTTTTCTGAGGCGGCGCTTGCAGAGGTGTGAAGCGACACGAGGTATCACGCGATAGGAGCATATAGATGGCCTGGGCGGACTTCCATCTCGTGAGTGAGACAGACGAAATCGAGCAACAGTTCCGTTCGGTCATGCGCCGCCTGGCCGGTGGCGTCAGCATCATCACCGCTGGCCGCGGCAACGATATCACGGGCATGACCGTGACCTCGCTGACGTCGCTGAGCGCTACCCCTCCCCGCCTCCTGGTCAGCATCAACCGTCAGGCGTCTTCCTTCGCATTGATCGAGCGTCACCGGCTGTTCGGCGTCAACATCCTGGGCTCCGACCAGCACGACATCGCCGGCCAATTCAGCAACAGCCGTCTGAAGGGCAGTCAGCGCTTCGAAGGCATCGACTGGTTTTGCGGCTCATCGGGCGTGCCGCTACTCAGCCATTCGCTTGCTACGATCGAATGCCAGGTCGAGGAAATCATCGAGCGCCATTCCCACGGGATCGTCGTTGGCAGTTTGCTGAGCTTTGAGCTGGCGCCGCGCTTGTCAGGTCTCGTCTACTGGAACGGCCAATATATCGAGATCGACCCCGACAGCGACCTCGACCTGCTTGCCGAAGTCAGCATTCCCCTCGCCCATGTGCGGTGATGCATGAAACGCGAAATCCCACCGGATGAGGAAATCGTCGCAGCCGGGCAGGACGGCGGCACCGCGCTCAAACGCTGGCAACTCGACCGCATCGTTGCCGAGCTGCGTGTCTCGCGTGAAGAGACCCACAGCATCCGCCGCGACGGCGAGGCACGCCGTGCCCCCTCCCGCGAAGCCCTGGAAGACATCCTCAACAGGCTGACCGAAGCTCTGTTTCCGCGTCACTACGGCCGGTTCGACCTCGATGGGGAGAACATCGACTATTTTGTCGGTCACACGCTGAGCATCGCCCTCGACCAGCTCTGTGAGCAAATTCACCGCGGCGCCCTGTTCGTCGGCGACGAGCTGTTGCCCGGATTTCACCGGCGGGACGCGATCGAACTGACGCGCCGTTTCGCGTCCGAGCTTCCGGCCGTGCGCGGCCTCCTCATCAATGACCTGCGCGCCGCCTTTGTCGGCGATCCCGCCGCCAGGAATTTTCCGGAGATCCTGATCGGCTATCCCGGCATGACGGCGATCATCCATCACCGGCTCGCCCACATGCTGCATCGGCTGGACGCGCGGTTGGTGGCGCGGCTGGCTGCGGAGATCGCCCATGCCAGGACAGGAATCGACATTCATCCGGGCGCCAGCATCGGATCGGGGTTCTTCATCGATCACGGCACCGGTGTCGTGATCGGTGAGACCGCGATCATCGGCGACAATGTGCGCATCTACCAGGCCGTCACCCTCGGCGCCCGCCATTTCCCGACCGATGACGAAGGCAAGCTGATCAAGGGCGATGCCCGTCATCCGATCGTCGAGGATGACGTCGTCATCTACGCCGGCGCCACTATTTTAGGACGGGTCACGATCGGCCGCGGCTCGACCATCGGCGGCAATGTCTGGCTGACGCAAGACGTTCCGCCGAACAGCGTCGTCACCCAGGCGACGGCGCGCAACAAGCCGGGAGCGGCCTAGACCGCGGCCTTCCAGCGCATCAATCGACTCTCCAGCGCCTCGAGCACGGCATTGAAGCTCAGGCCGACGACCGTAATGCCGAGGATGCCGAAATACATCTGTGGGATCAGGAAGCTGTACTGACTGTAGATAATGAGGTAGCCGAGACCAGCCTTCGCGCCGACCATCTCGGAGGCGACGAGCACCAGCATTGCCGACGCGCTTGCCAGGCGGATTCCGACAAAGATCGTGGGAAGTGCCGCCGGCAGGATCACCTTGCGAAAGAGCTGTTGCGGGGTCGCCCCCATGGTCCGCGCCGATTTGACCAGGAGCGGATCGACCTGTTTGACGGCTGCAATGGTGTTGAGCAGCAGCGGCCAGGCGCAGCTATAGATCACCATGGTGATCTTCGAGACCTCGCCGATCCCCAGCAGCAGGATGAATACGGGAAGAAGCGCGAGCGGCGCGGTGTTGCGGCAGACCTCGATGAATTGGTTGAGGAGATCCCCGAGCCGCGCGTACCAGCCGACTACCAGACCAAGCGGCACGATCAATGCGACCGAGATCAGGAAGCCGCTCAGCGCGCGCAAGAGGCTGGCCGCGACGTCGTCATAGAGCTCACCGCTTTGGGCGAGTTGCCAACCCGCAGCAATCACGTCCGAAAACGGCGGCAGAAATGCTGGATCGGCCAATCCGAGCCGTGGCACCGCTTCCCAGAGCGCGAGCAAGGCGAGCACAAGAAGGGAGCGCTTGCCGAACGCGACCAACCTGCCGATCGCGGGACGCAGAGCTTCCCATCTGCTGAAAGCCCGATCAGGCTCTTGGCCATGAATGAGCGGACGTCCTTGCGCCAGCTCGAGGAGCGACAACATCTCCAGACTAGACACGGGCAAGCTCCTTTTCGGCCTTCTCCGGGCGACGCTCATCTGCCTCGCCCATCGACTGGCCATGCTGGGCCTTCAACACTTCTTCCCGCAGCAGCGACCAGACCTCATGCCTGGTCTGGCCGAACGCCGGGAGGGACCGCACATCGTCCGTCTCGCTGTGCAACTCGTCCGGCACGTCGATCACCTGCTTGATGCGTCCGGGGCGCGACGTCATGATCGCGACTCTTTGGCCAAGCACCACGGCCTCATCGATGCCGTGGGTGATGAAGACGATGGTCTTCCCGGTTGTCCGCCAGATGCGCAAGAGCTCGCCCTGGAGCGTTTCCCGGGTCTGGGCATCGAGCGCCGCAAACGGCTCGTCCATCAGCAGCACCTCGGGATCGTAAGCAAGGCTCCGCGCGATCGCGACACGCTGCTTCATGCCGCCGGACAGTTCGTGCGGATAACGATCGGCAAAGGCGGCAAGCCCAACCAGATCGAGGTAGTGCCGTGCACGATCGCGACGTTCCTTCGACTTCAGGCCCGCTATATCGAGCCCGAATTCGACATTTTGCGCCGCGGTCCGCCAGGGAAACAGCACATATTGCTGGAAGACGATGCCGCGATCACGTGCCGGCCCCGTGATCGGCCGGCCATCGAGCAGGATGCGGCCGCTGGTCGGAACGGCAAGTCCACCGAGCAGATCGAGCAGCGTGGACTTGCCGCAACCGCTCGGACCGACCAGCGCGAGGAACTCCCCAGTGCGAACGTCGAGCGTGATATCCTCAAGCGCCGTGAAACGACGCGACGGCCCACCGCCCTCGCCGCGGACGGAGAACTCTTTCCGGACCTGCTCGAAGCTGATCTTGATCGCGCTCATTTGGCGTCCGCCTGCTTGCCGGTGCGATAGAAGTTGAACTCGTTGGTGTAGGTATCCGACGCCTTGAGCTGGCCCGGCTTGGGCAGGCCATCCTTGACCAGCCAATCGATCCAGATCTGGATTTCACCATCCCCGATCACGCCGCCCTTGGTGGCAACACCAGTGCTCTTCCAGTATTTGATGGGGGTCGCATCCTCGTTCCGCTTGCGATCGGCGATGATCCGCTCGAACCGCGCGCGCACTTCTTCCGGCGGGGCCGCTTGCGCCCAGGCGATCGCGCGCGAAACTCCCTCGACGAGCTTGCGCGATGTGTTGGGATTATCCCTGATGAATTTGTCACGCAGGACATACGCGCCGCCGGTGAAGTTACCGAACAGCTCGGTGTCGGCGAACAGCCTGCGGATGCCGCCGCGCTCCAGCGCCTTGTCCCGCAACACCCCGTTGAGCGTGGTGACATCGACCGATCCTTGACGCAACGCCTGCTCGCCCGTGACCGGTGGCACCGCGACCAGCGTGACTTGCTTGGCTTCTGCCGCACTGACGCCATTGCGAGCCAAATATTCGCGAAGCACAAATTCTAAATGCGCCCCCAAGGTATTGACCGCGACCTTCTTGCCGATCAGGTCGCGCGCGGTCTTGATCGGGCTGTCTTCCTTGACGTAATAGCCGTTATAGGTGTTGTCATCGGAGCCGTAGTAACCGACCACGGCCTTGATCGGTGCCTTCGCGACGATCAGCTTGATGATGGCGCCGTAGAAGGCGCCGCCGATATCGGTATCACCGGTGACGACCGTTTGAATGTCCTGCGGACCCGAAATGGTGTTGCCGACCCATTTCAGTTTCAGCGGCGCCAGATAGCCCAGATCGTCGGCGAGCTCCACAAATGTCACCTGCCCGGCCCAGCCCTGGTAGCGGATTTCGGTCTGCTCCGGCAGCGGATCCGCCATCGCCTGGCTGAACACGGCAATCGTCGCGGCAGCCCCCCATATGAACCGCCATGAAGTCTTGGCCACTCGCGTCAAAGAGAGCGCCGGCTTTCCAGCTCGGGATAAAATCGTCATCTACTGTTCTCCGATTGAGAGCGACCTGTCAGGCGGCCTTGGCCTGCGGCTTGGCTGTCTTGATCCGCGTGACGCTCTTGCGGCCATCGATGCTGACCGGCACGTCGCCATCGAGGGTGACGCGGCGGACGACGCGGTGCTGGTCGCCATAGTCGTTCACGGCGTAGTGCTGGGTGGCGCGGTTATCCCAGATCGCGACGTCGCCCTGCTTCCAGCTCCAGCGCACGGTGTTTTCCGGCGCAGTGATGTGGGCCTGGAACAGATCGAACAGCTTCTGGCTGTCGTATTTCGGTACGCCGACGAAGCGCTGCACGAAATTGCCGAGAACTAGCGTCCGTTCGCTAGTCTCGGGATGGACCCGGACAACCGGATGTTCGGTCTCGAAGATCGTGCCGGTGAAGACTTCGTCGAAATGCTTGCGGTCGGCGTCGCTGGCGCGAGCCTTCACCGCGTAGTCATAGGCGTTGCTATGGACGGCCCAGAGCTCGTCGGCAAGCCGTTGCAGCGGCGGCGGCAGATCGAGATAGGAAGCCGCTGTATTCGACCAGATCGTATCGCCGCCAAACGGTGGGATGACAACGCCACGCAGGATGGAGATCTTGGGATAGGCGTCGACAAAGGTGACGTCAGTATGCCACTGGTCCGCGCGCCCCCCGCCGCGGGCGGAGTCAAGTTCGAGGATCGAGGCATTTCCCTTGGTCGCACCGATGGTCGGATGCGGCACCAGCTTGCCGAGCCGGAGCCCAAAGCGTTCCTGCTCGGCATCATCGAGATGGTCCTGATCGCGGAAGAAGATCACCTTGTGCTCGAGCAATACCTTGTTGATTGCGCCGATCACCTGATCGGACAGGTCGCCCGAAAGCTTGATGTTCCTGATCTCGGCGCCGATGCGGGCACCGCGCTTGACGATGTCAGCCCGCGGGATGACGTTGTCGATGGCAGTCGTGTTACTCATGTTCGTAGTCCCCAAAGCTGCGATCCCGTCGCTGGGCATAGCTCCGCCATTCGCCGATCGCTTGAAGCGACGACGGAGTTTTAGCCAGATTGTTGTGTGATCAGCCCTCTTTGCGATGTGCCGTCGGCCTTCCTCGCCGAGCAGGTACGGTGACGCGGGACCTTTCCATTCTCAAGTTGCTTCGATGCAAGCTCGATGCGCATTCAAGAGATGCTATCGCAAGCCGATCGAAAATACGTTCCAAACTTCTAAGTGAGCGCGAAACAGCTACGCTCACCTCTCGTAGCCGGACGAAATACGGATGGCTTTTCATTCGTGTTACTCCGCGGCGGCATATTGCGGTGATCGCCGCACCGACGACGCATAGAGCGCGGCATCGAAATCCTCAGCGACGGGTCCGTTGATGCGTTCCTCGTGCGCCGCGAGATCCGCCAGGAACAGATCTCGGCTGATCCGCGCAACGACTGAAGGGATGTCGCGCTTAAAGCTCGGGATGTCCCCCACAGGCAGGCCGAAGCTGACGAAGGCAGCGGGATTGAAGACGTGGATGTCCTTCAGATAGGGGGCACTCCCCGGCACCTTTTCGAGGTATTCGTGCCCGGCGCCGAGATAGGGGTAAACGGAAAGGACATTGTCCCGCTCCTCCTCTGCCGGTGTGAAGCGATCGCGCCAGAGCAGGATCTCATGCGCGAAATCGGACAATTCCGGCCGCGCAGCGAGGTCCACGCCATATCCGGTGCCGGCAATCACGAAGTCGAACGCGATCTGACCCTGCGGCGTGGTCGCAAGAAGCCGCCTGCCGTGGGGCTTCGCCGAGATCCAGGGCTCGCCCAAATGCAAATGGAAATCGGGGAACCGAGTGGCCCTTGAGACGGCGTCGGCCGGCGGCGTCGATCCTTCACGGCGGAAACGAAGGGCTTGTTGCCATCGCAGCGCATCCGGCAGCGAACCATAGTTGTCATAGGCTCCGGGATAGAGGCGCAGCCGGATCACCGGCAGCGCGGCGAGCGCCTTGCGGCGCGCGAACAGGTGGACCTCCCTGGCGCCGTGTTCCAACGCCACTGCAGCCGCATCGAAGGCCGACGCCGCGCTGCCGAGCACGGCGACCGACTTGCCGCGCAAGGCTTCGAAATCGATACGCTCTGCCGTGTGGGCAAAAAGCTCCTTCGGCAAATTCTGAGACAAGACGTCGGGGATGTACGGACCATTGCCGGCAAAGCCGTTGGCGAGAATGATTTTCCTCGTGGTCTCGATGGTCGCTTTGCCGTCCCTTTCCAGGTAAACGCGAAAATGGCCATCAGCCGGCACGATGCGAACGAGCCGTGCGCCGTAGCGGACGGATATGCTTAAGTGCTCCCGGTACCAGCCGAGATAGGCCGCCCAGTCGAGCCGTGGAATGCGGTCCAGTGCGTCGTAAGCCGCGGCGCCATGCCGCGCTTCGTACCAGGCCTGGAAGCTCAGCCCCGGCAAGCCAAGCTCGGGGCCGGCCAACGTCTTGGGCGTACGCAGCTTGTGCATGCGCGCGCTCGTCAGCCAGACGCCGGAGCCGGCATGATCCTTTGCCGCGTCGATCACCGACACATTGCCGATCCCGGCCCGGCGCAGCGCAAAGGCAAATGTGCTTCCGGATTGACCACCGCCGACGACAAGGACGTTGTGATCGACACCTTCGCGCTCCGGCACCCAGTTCTGCGGATCAGGTCCGATCAAGCGAAGGGTTTCACGCGCGCCGGCGTCGGGATCGAGCTGAGGCATGAACTACATCCACGTTCGAGATGACATATCGATGCCTGCAAATCGTAGAAGCGAATGATATTCAGTCAATGAAATGAAAGCAGCGTTGTTTTTCGGGACGAACAACGATCGCATCGCCGCCGATCACTTCGCTGAAACGTTTGCTGTGATCCCGGATGCCGGAACACTTTCGGACCCTCGCGCTGTCGACCGAAGCGGCTGTTCGGCAAGATCAACACGATTTGTGCGCTCATCTACATCAGCGGCGTTGCGCATAACGTTCATGCTCGCTTCCCCTGCAACAACGTAAATTCATTTCATCGACAACTTCGCTGGCTCGGACATAGAGTTTCCGCATCGCCAAAGCGCATCCGACGTAACCAACCGGCGTTTGGGCATCGCGCAGAAACAGCGATTGAGGAACTCGCAATGTCGCAGCTTGGCAGCGTCATCAGCCTTGCACAGGACACGCCCGCACTCGCTCAGGCCTATGAACAGGCGGGTGTTCTGCAATTTCACCACGGCAAATTCCTGATCGGCCCGCTTGCGCTGAAGGCGGGAGATCAAGTGCTCGATGTCGGTGCAGGCACCGGCCGGTTGACCGAGTTTGCCGCAGGCCTCGTCGGCCCGACCGGACGCGTCATCGGGATCGATCCGCTCGAATACCGGATCGCGATCGCTCGGTTACGGCAATCGAAGACGCTGACTTTCGAAGTCGGCCGCGCCGAAGATCTTTCGCGCTTTGATGATGCTTCATTCGATGCCGTCTATCTCAACAGCGTGATGCACTGGATCGAGGACAAGGCGCGGGCGCTCAAGGAGATTCAGCGCGTGCTGAAGCGAGGCGGCAGGCTCGGACTGAACGTCCAGGATTCTGCAAAGCCGCACGAATCCCGCGCCTTGCTGCGCATAGCCATCCAGCAAGTCGGTCTCGGCGACGGCCATGCGGAGTCTCACCCGATCCTCGGCGTCGGCGATGAAGAGCTCAGGCGCCTGCTAACCGAAGCCGGCTTCACCGAATATCGCAGCGACCTTCGGTCTCTCGTCGAGGTGCACCGGGACGCGGATTCCCTGATCAAATGGTCGGAGGCAAGCGCCTTCGGCAATTTCCTCGACGGCTTCTCCGACACCGAGCGCGAGGTGGTTCGCCTCGCCTTTACCGACCTCCTCGAAACCAAGCGCGTACCCGAAGGGCTGCGGCTGGAGCGATATCTGCGGTTCGTATTTGCGCGCAAACCCGACGCTTCGCCAAACCGGCCGGCGCGTTCCAACTGATATTACTCTCACACCAGCAGCCGTATGAGCCCATCAACCATGAGTGACCGACGACAGCTTGCTCTCAACCTCTTCATCTATCCGGGCGGCCATCACGAGGCCGCCTGGCGCTACAAGGGTTCCGCGGCAGATCGCATCCTCGACGTCTCCTTCTATCAGGAGCTGACCCAGCGCGCCGAGGTTCACAAATTCGACGCCATCTTCTTTGCCGACGGGCCGGCCCTTGCCGACAACGTGCGCTACGCACAGCGCTTTCGGTTCGAACCGATCACCTGGCTTGCCGCGATCGCCGCCGTCACCAAACGCATCGGCCTGATCGCAACCGCGTCAACGACCTATACGGAGCCCTATAACCTCGCACGGCTGTTCGCTTCGCTTGATCATCTGAGCCAGGGTCGCGCAGGCTGGAATATCGTGACGACGAGCACGCCCCAGGCCGCACAGAACTTCGGCCTACCCGAGCATCCGCCGCACCATGAACGATACGAGCGGGCGCGCGAATATCTCGACGTGATCACCAGGCTCTGGGATAGCTGGGAGGACGATGCCCTCGTCAATGATCCCCTCTCCGGCATTTTTGCCGACACCAGCAAAATTCACCCAATAGATCACGTCGGCAAGCATCTCCGCGTCCGCGGCCCGCTGAATATTTCGCGTTCGCCGCAAGGTCGTCCGGTCTATGTTCAGGCGGGCTCATCCGACGATGGGCGAGCTTTCGCCGCCCGCTTCGCGGAAGCGATCTTCACCGCGCATCAGACGCTCGCCAGCGCCCAGGAGTTTTATACCGATATCAAGCGGCAAGCCGGCTCCTTTGGTCGCAGCCCCGATCAGATCAAGATTCTACCGGGCATCAGCCCGTTCATCGGCAGTACCCAGACCGAGGCCGATCGCCTGCAGGAGGAGTTCAACGATCTGATCCAGCCGGAGTATTCGTTGACCCAGCTCCGGCAGATGATCGGGCTTGATCTCTCAGGATTTGACCTTGACGGCCCCTTCCCGCGCCACTTGATCGACACCGGCAGCGCGCGCGGCGTGGCAAGCCGTTTCAAGCTCGTCGTTGATATTGTCGATCGCGAGAAGCCGACGATCCGGCAGCTCGCAGGCGCGCGCGGCCATTGGGTGATTGCCGGAACACCTGAAAAGATCGCCGACAACATCCAGACCTGGTTCGAGAATGGCGCCGCGGACGGCTTCAACGTGATGCCGCCCTGGCTGCCGGGCGGCTTCGATACCCTCGCCGAGCAGGTCGTTCCGATCCTGCGCAAACGCGGCCTGTTCCGCCATGATTACACGGGCAAGACGCTCCGCGATCATTACGGGCTGAACCGGCCCGCGAGCGTCTTCAGCCACGCGGCTCAGGCAATCGCGTAACGGCCACGAGCCATACGAAACGAGATACGTAGAGAGGCAAATGACGAGACTCTGGTTACTGCTGTGCGGCCTTGTTCTATCCATTTCCATCGCTGGCCATGCATTGGCCCAGCAACCCGCCAAAGCCGAGCTCAAGGTCGGCTTTGTTCCCGGCCCGTACATCGACGAGTTCAAGGCCGGCGTCGAGCCGGAGCTCAGGAAGAAAGGCTATTCCGTTCGTTATTTCGAGTTCTCGACCGGACTGGAGGCCAATAACGCGGTGTTCAAGGGCGACATCGACGCCGACGTCATGCAGCACACGGTGTTCCTCAATTCCTATAACGAGCGACAGAAGACCGACCTCGTCGGGATCGTGCATGTGCCGACGCCGCCGATGGGCCTTTACTCGAAGAAGCATGCGCTAGGCACGCCCATCAAGCCGGGCTCGACGGTCGCCGTGCCGAACGACCCGGTCAATCTGCAGCGCGCGCTCTGGGTTCTGCGCGACCTCGGTCTGGTCGAGATCCGCGACAGTAATCCGGTGGACGTCACGGAACTTGACGTCATCAAGAACCCCGGCGGCATCAAGATCGTGCCGCTGGAATCGGCTCAGGCGCCGCGCGCGCTCGACGACGTCGACTTCGCCGCGATCCAGGGTAATTTCGCAATCTATAGCGGCCTCAAGCTGACCAACGCTTTCGCGCTGGAGAAAATGACGACGCCTTACATCAATGTCGTGGCAGTCAAGCGTGTCAACGCGGACAGCCCCTGGGCGCAGGACATCGTGGCCGCCTACAAGTCACCGACTTTCAAGACCGCGATCCTGTCCAACCGGTTCTATGACGGCTTTGCCTTGCCCGATTATCTGCGATGAGGATGGATCACAATTGTCGAGGATTTTTGAGATGACAAGTTTATCCGGTCAGCCTGCACAATGGCTGCCTGCCTTCTCGCTCAGCAAACACATGGCGTTCCTGGCTTCTTGCCCGGTAGACGCTCAGGTCCTTTTCATTGCCGTCGCGATTTCCATCTGTCTTTCGCTCGGGGTTTTAATCGAGCATCAGCATCAAAACCTCGATGAACGCGCCATGTTGTCTGCGGTGCTTGCCGCAGGCGGCATGCCGTTGGTCTATTCGCCGTCGGCGCTATGCCGCGCACCACTCCATCAGCCCGCTCGCTTCGACCATAGCGATATCCGTACGCTGTTGGGGACTAGCACTGCAGTGGAGACGTGCTTCAGGTGCGTTCAAGAGCGTTGGCGATATTCGTTACCGAATTGCCGGGATCGTTATCGCTCGCATTCGAAGCCGCGCGCGCATCCGGCTGTGTGACGGCGACCGAACAACCACCCACCCGGTCATGGCGTCGTCCGGCCCCTGGGTCCTCAGCCTGCTGCTCAACCAACTCCGGGTTCAGGTCTCTTTTCGCAACGCCAACTAACGTCTCGGCTCGTGCCACCTTCCGCGCCGTCTGCGCTTCATCGCTAACCCATCAGCCCTCGCTCGCGAAGCAAGCGCAAGGCCGCCCGCGGAAGCCTTCGGCGAAGGCGGGCCGGTGGCCGCGAGCTGGTGACTGGCCTTAGAGCAGCACGTTTCGGTGGAACCGATGTGCCGGGACTCCTGAACCAAACAGAACAGCCAAAGATACCCAGCGCGCGTTCATTTGCCCTTCCGCTCGCCTGAATGCCGCTGAAGGCCCTTGGTGTAGAGATCCCGATTCCTTTCGACTTCAACCGATTTGACCCCCAAATAGTGACGCATGGGATGAACCTCCACCGATTCATTCTCCGGTGCAAGTCGCACCCATTGCTGAGGCAGATTGGCTTTTATCGCTTCTATGATGGCTTCGGACGGAGAGTCTTTAAGGAAGATAATGTAGAAATAAAATGAATTGATGGCGACGAAGCGCGCCTCCTGGACGACATCAAACGGTGCATTTTTGCCGAGAGGCATAGTCCCCACTCGATGATCGTGGGGCTCAACATCGACTTTCTCGCCGTCCATGATTGCCAGGGACGGCTTGATGACCTCAACGAAAAATAAAACTCGATCCGGCGGACCGGCGTCGTCGCCAAGCATGTAGCGAATGTACGGTTTGAAGGAACCTGCGTCGGTCTTTTGATGTCGTGCTGCGTTGAAGGAGACCTTTAGCAACCAGCGGGTCAGCTTGAAGAAGTCATAGGTAAACAAGATTTTGTCGCGTACGACCTTGGACCAAAATGACTTGTATAACTCGTGACAATAGGTATCGAGTTTCGAGAGCGGTCCATTGTTGCAGCTGGGGCAAACGTCGATGACCGTATTTTCGTTTGGCCCAACCGTCCCTTTTAAGCTGTCTTTCTTCAATTCATATTCGGGCGTTTCCCTCAGCAGCCAAGACGGAAAGATGTGCTCCTTTGATTTTCCCTCTCCGCCGCAATAGGAGCATATGAATTTCTTCTTCATGCCTGCCTCCACACCAATCCGTCGCGATTATTGAGAGCGTGAGCACAAATTTAGTTGGTCAACATTCACCCAAATATGAATACGTTCTAGCATACCGCATCAGGAACAGGGAGAGCGCGCATAAGGGTTCGCGCTCAGCCTAAGCGGTCAGCCGTCGTGGGTCGCTTGATCGACAGGTTGGTGCCCCCTGGTCGCTGATCTCGATCTGGAAGATTCCGGACAAGCCCGCCCTTCCGGACGGCGTTAGCTGGAGCGCACGGCTGCCCGACACGGATTTGAGCCATCCGAGCTCGACCAGACGATCCAGGATCCGGGCTCCGACGAGTCCCTTGAGGTGATACCGGCGCTCGCTCCAGTCGAGACAAGGCTGGCAGAAAATCCGCCGAGTCCGCGGTTTCAGATCAACGCCGAACGCGGCAAGGAAGCGCCCGCCCGACGGCGTGAGCTCGCCGCCATCATCGGTGAGCACGATGTGCCCCATGGCGACAATCGCATCGGTGACGGCGACTCCCAGCTGGCCTGCGAGATGATCGTAGCAACTTCGGGCAAAACGCAGTGCATCATCGTTCGCCGACCGCGGCTTGCGGCGGGGCGGGACCTCGATGGCGGCGACGACCTTGATGCTCTCCAGCATGGTTGCGACCAGCGGGGACGCGATCCGATAATAACTGAAGCGGCGATTGCGGGTGACCGTCAAAAGCCGCGCGGCAACCAGCTTGCTCAAGTGATCGCTCGCCGTCGAGCGGGAGACATTGGCGCAGTAGGCAAGCTCGGTCGCCGTCAGCGACTGGCCACCCATCAGGGCGTTGAGCATCGTCGCTCGCGCCGTGTCACCCACGAGAGCAGCCACTTCCACCAGATTTGCCGCAGCGACCATCCTTAGACCCTATCGCCGATAGCCGAGGCACATCAATCGAAAACAGTTCGGCGTGCGCCGAACTGTCAGCGCGAGACAATTGCGAACCTCGTGAGCAACAATGCGCCGCGGCGGGGAATATGGTCCTCCGGGAGTTCAACGTCATGCTCATCCGCAGCCTTTATGTCGAGCCAGCAAGCGTCATGGCCGCCGTGGTTTGCAGCCTGATCGTCGCCGGCCTCCTGAAAGGGATCATCGGGGTCGGCATGCCGATCGTCGCGCTGCCGCTGCTGTCGCTGTTCATCGACATCAAACCAGCGGCCATGCTGCTGAGCATGCCGTTGATCTTCAGCAACTTGCCGCAGGCGCTGGAGGGCGGAAAGACCGGACAGTGCCTCCTGCAATTGACGCCGGTGCTTCTCGGCATGGTTCCAGGCCTGTTCCTCGGCGTCCGAATCCTGCTGGCGCTCGATGCGAACGTTGCAAAGATCATCGCAGGCCTGGTGCTTATCGGTGCAGGCCTCGTCACGCTGCTCGCACCGAAGCTGGAGCTTCCGTCTCGCCTGGTTTTTCCGGCCGGCATCACATTCGGATTTTTCGGTGGGATTCTCGGAGGCATCGCGGCGATGGCGGGACCGCTTGTCTTCATATTTCTGCTTGCCAAGGGACTGCACGGAAAGGCGTTCACCAAGGAAGCATCGCTGTATCTCGTCGTTTCCGCCGGCTTGCTGGCAATTTTTCTGACGGCCGGCCGCCAGTTCAGCTGGGTTGACGTCCTGGTCTCGACGGCCGCGATGTTGCCCGTCGCGCTCGGCATGTACGCCGGACAACATCTACGCGATACAATTGCAACGGAGACGTTCAAGAAGCTGGTGTTGATCGCGGTCATTGCCGCGGGCGCCGATCTGCTGCGACATGGTTTCTTCAGTTGACGGGCTTGCCGATGCGGCTACGGTTGGTTCGTCAGGTGCCGTCGCAAAAGAAAAGAAAAACACCACCATGAGCAGCTCACAGGCCTCCTTTCTGCCTCACGCGACGCGCGAGCTCGCAAGCTTCGCGGCCAGGACCGGATTTGCCGACATCCCGAGCGAGGTGATCGAACGCATCAAGCTCAGCCTGATCGACGGGCTCGGCGTTTGCCTGCATGGCGCTACCCTGCCCTGGACGCGGAAGGTCTGCGATCTGGTGTTGGAGGAAGGCGGCAAGCCGCTCGCATCGATCTGGGGAAGCGGGCATCGCAGCTCGCCGACGAGCGCCGTGCTGGTCAACAGCACTGCCGGCCACGCCTTCGAAATGGACGACATCCACAAGGAGTCCATCATTCATCCCAATTCGCTCGCCGTGCCGGTCGCGCTGGCATTGGCCGAGGCCGATCCCACCATCACTGGGCGGGACATCGCGACGGCTCTGGCGGTCGGCTACGAGCTCGGACTGCGCATCGGCAACGCTGCGACGATGTCGCTGTTCCTGAACGGCTTCCACCCGCAGGGCACGTCGGGAGCCTTCGTTGCCGCTGCGACCGCCGGCAAGATGCTGCGGCTTGATGCCGACCAGATGCAGAACGCGCTCGGCATCGCCGGATCGATGGCTGCCGGCCTGATGGCTGCGCAGGAAGGCGCCATGGTGAAGCGCCTTCACGCGGGCCGGGCGGCGCAAGGTGGCCTTCTCGCGGCCCAGCTCGCCAAGCGAGGTTTCACCGGGATCTCCGACGTCGTCGAGGCCGGCTATGGCGGATTCCTGAGCTCGTTCTCGCGGACACCCAACCCTTCGCGCTTGCTGGAAGGAATCGGAGACGACTGGGAAGCCGGCAAGGTCGGCTTCAAGATGTATCCCAATGTGACCAGCATTCACGCCGCGCTCGACGCATTGCGATCGATCCTGATCGAGGAGAAGCTGGAGGCGTCGGATATTGCGGAGGTTCGCGTCGGATGCGGCCACATGACCTTCGTGCATACGGCATGGTCGTATCGGCCGGCTGGAGTCACGGCAGCCCAGATGAACATGTTTTACGGCCTTGCCGTCATGGCGCTCAGGAAGGGCGTGACCGCGGCAGATTATGGCGAAGCCGACATCGCCAACCCGCTGCTGCTGGACTTCATGTCGAAGATCGAGATCGAGGAGGATGCGGAGCTCGAGAGCCGCGGCCCCGCCTTTCGCCACGCTGCCCGCGTCTACGTGCGGACGACCGATGGGCGCTCATTCGCGCGCGAAATCCTGCACCGGCGCGGCAGCCCGGAGAATCCGGTCAAGTGGGACGATGTCGAACGCAAGTTCAGCGCCAATATCGCCGGACTTCTCGCGCCGGACGCCGCGAGTCAGTTGCTCTCGTCCTGCGCGGCGCTCGAGAAGCTTGCGAACGTCAAGGCCATCAACGACATCCTTGCGGCTCCCTTTCCTTGGCACGCGCAAAGACGTGAAGGCCCTCGGTGATCTGGGCTGACGTGTTCGCCTTGCCCATGCCTTTGAGCGCGCGGACGGTCTGCTCCATCTCGTGCTCGTCGCCGCCGGACAGCTTGTTGGCGATCAGCGCGCAAGCGTAAGGCTCGGCGACCTCCTTCGACCGCTCCCAGTTCGAGATCAGCTCCTCAGTTGCAGCTGGCTGTCCTGCTCTTGTCAATTCGGTCGCGTCCAGCCCGACGTCCGCATCATCTTTCAGACCGACAGCATTTAACGATAGAAGCGTATCGTCGAATCAACTAACAGTATTACTCGCTTGGGCAGGATTGCCGCTGTGTCGACCGATAAAAAGCTGCGCGGCTCTGTAGGCGACGGTTCCGCTTCGAGTTTATCCCCATCAAAGCCTGATACACCTGCCGCTCTGTGCGAAGCCGGCATTAGCCATATGCTGGCGGGTCGATATCTCGACGCACAACTCAGCGCTCAGCAGGCGTTGGCACTGGACCCCGACCACGCAGACGCGCTGCATCTAATCGGTCTAGTCTGTGTTCGCTCCGGACATTACGATCATGCTGTCGAGTGGATCACGCGCGCCATCCGGCTGGTTGCCAGGCCAGATTATCTCGCAAATCTCGGAATCGCCCTCAAGCAGAGCGGGCGGCCCGATGAGGCTCTCCAGGTCTTCGACAAGGCAGTTCAGCTCAAACCTGATGATTCCCAGGCTTGGCTTCGGCTCGCCAACGTGCTTGTCGCTCTCGGTCGCAAGGCCGAGGCCCTGCTGGCATTTCAGCGTGTGCTGCAACTTGACCCCCGCCAATGGGACGCGGCCTATCAGTGCGGGCTGCTGCTTCATGAAGCAGAACTCTTTGAGGAGGCCCTGTCCTGCTTCAACCGTTGCGACGAATGGCGACCCAACCACGTTCCAACGCTGCAGGCGCGCGGGCGCGCCCTACGCGGTCTCAAGCGATTCGATGAATCCCTGGCTGAGGTCCTGCGAGCCGACACTCTCGCGCCCGCGGATGTCGTCAACTGCAACAATATCGGCAACGCGCTGCTCAGCCTCGCCAGGCCCGAAGAAGCGCTGCAGTGGTTTGACAAGGCGCTCGCGCTTGATCCGAATTCCGTGGAAGTCCTTTTCAACAAGGCTTCCGCCCTTTCTGAGCTTTGTCGCTTCGAGGAGGCCTCACAGGTCTACGATCACCTTCAGGCGCTCGACCCGGACAGTCCCAGATGCAAATTTCATCGCTCGCATCTCCAATTGTTGACCGGGCAGTTTGACGCGGGCTGGGCGGGGCGTGAAGCGCGCCGGAAGATTCCCCTGCCGATCATTCAAGCGGATTTCCACCAGCCGGTTTGGCACGGAAACCAAGAGATCGCCGGCAAGACCCTTCTTATTTACGCCGACGAGGGGTTTGGAGATGCGATTCAATTCGCGCGATATGTGCCGCTGGTGGCCGCGCGTGGGGCTCGCGTCATCTTTGTCGTGCAGGACCCGCTGTATCCTCTGATGTCCGAACTGACCGGAATCCAGGAGTGCCATCCGCATTCCGCGGGCTTCCCCTCTAAGTTCGACCTTTACTGTCCGCTGATGAGCCTGCCATTGGCCTTCCGCACAACGCTGGAGACGATTCCGCCGCCGCTCTGTCTGCCGCCTGTTGCGCCCGATCTCATACGCGCCTGGGAAGATCGGCTTGGCCCTCACACGCGGTTGCGGGTCGGCCTGGTCTGGTCGGGTAATCCGAGACATCCCGACAATCCTCGCCGCTCGGTGCCACTGCGAACCATGGCGCGCCTCCTTGATGTCGATGCGATCTTCGTGAGCCTGCAAAAGGATCCGCCGCCCGACGACAAGGCCTTCCTGAACGAACGCGCCGACATCATCGATCTCTCGGCCGGTCTCACCGACTTCTTGCAAACCGCTGCCCTGATATCGTGCCTGGACGTCGTGATCACCGTCGACACCGGTGTCGCTCATTTGGCTGCGACCCTTGGGTGCACGACATGGATATTGTTGATGTACGTCCCGGAATGGCGCTGGCTCCTGGGCCGCGACGACAGCCCCTGGTATCCGACGGCGAGGCTGTTCAGGCAGACGGCAACCCGCGAATACCTAAGCGTAGTGAATCGCGTTCGCGACGAATTGCTTACGCGAATTTCCAGGTTCGGAGAGACCGAAAAGAACGTCTAGAGGAGCGGCCGTCATTCCCAAATTGCGCTCTGTAAATTAATCCGCACATGCGGATCTAACCGCGCCGCGCGCAGGCGCGCTGCGCACGGTCGATATACGCCTCAAACGCTCCAGCGCAGCGCGGCAATATGAACGGGAGCGTCCCAGAGGTGCTTCAGCTCCTCATCGAGCAGCGACACCGTAACCGAGCCATCATGGTGACGACGCGTGCTGAACTCGACGAAGTCGTCTCCTTCCTGCAGTTCGTAATCCCGCCAAAGCACATCGTCAGCCACGTCAACGGCGACCTGCTCGCCCACCGCAACTCGCTGGTGTCTTTCGAATGGACATTGCCGACGGAAGTCGGCTGCACGTGGGCCTCAGGCCACCGCGCGCGCCTTTTTCTTTTGCGGCTTCTCTTCCAGCACCCCGTCGAGCAAGCCGACCAACCGCTGGCGGATCAGACGCTCGGCCTCCGCCATGGTCCGGTCGATCAGTTCCTTCACGGTCGGGACGTCGTTGATCAGGCCGACCACCATGCCGCAGCTCCAGGCGCCCGCATCCATTTCGCCGTCGATCATGACCTTGGGATAGACGCCCGCCACCTCATCGAGGATGTCGTCGATCTTGAGCGCCCTGCCCTTCTCGCGTTCGATCCCGATCAGGCGCTCGACGCCCTTGTTGGTCAGCACGCGTTCGGTGTTGCGAAGCGCGCGCATAACAAGGCGCGTATCGAGTTCGGTGGCAGCGACGATCGCCTTCTTGACGTTCTCGTGCACGGGCGCTTCCCTGGTGGCGATGAAGCGGGTGCCCATGTTGATGCCGGCCGCACCTAGCGCCAGCGCGGCGACCAGGCTCCGCCCGTCGGCCATGCCGCCGGAGGCCACGAAGGGAATGCTCAGCTCTTCCGCCGCGCGCGGCAGCAGGATCATGTTCGGCATATCATCCTCGCCGGGATGACCGCCGCATTCAAAGCCGTCGACGCTGACGGCGTCGCAACCGATCTGCTCGGCCTTCAGCGAGTGCCGCACCGAGGTGCATTTGTGGATGACCTTGATGCCGCCCGCCTTCAGCGCCGGCATATATTGCTCAGGGCTGCGGCCGGCGGTCTCGACAATCTTGATCCCGCCTTCGCGGATCGCGGCGATGTATTCGGGATAGGGCGGCGAGCTCAGGGTCGGCAGGAAGGTCAGATTGACGCCGAACGGCTTGTCCGTCATGTCGCGGCAGCGTGCGATCTCCTTGGCAAGCAGCTCCGGCGTCTTTTGCGTCAGCCCGGTGATGATGCCGAGCCCGCCGGCATTGGATACGGCAGCGGCCAGCTCCGCAAAGCCGACATAGTGCATGCCGCCCTGGATGACGGGGTGTTCGATGCCGAACAGTTCGGTGATGGCTGTCTTCACGGAAAACTCCTGCCTGCCGGTTGTCTTCTCACCACTTCTCGCCGAAGGGGCGGATTTCGAGCTCGAAGGTCCAGGCACTCTTCGGCTGCTGGTAGAGCTGCCAATAGGACTCCGCGACCGAGGCCGGTGGCATCAGGAGATCGGGATCGTCGAGCGCGTTCGGCCCGAGTGCCTCGATGCGGCGCTGGCGCACCCATTCGGTATCGACGCCGGAGTCGATGACGAGATGGGCGACGTGGATGTTTTTTGGCCCGAGCTCGCGCGCGGTCGCCTGCGCGACGGCACGCAATCCGAATTTGGCGCTGGCGAAGGCGGCATAGCCGCTGCCGCCGCGGAGCGAGGCGGTCGCGCCGGTGAAGAAGATGTTGCCCTTGCCGCGCGGCAGCATCAGCTTGGCCGCTTCACGCCCGGCGAGGAAGCCCGAATAGCAGGCCATCTCCCAGACCTTGCGGAACACACGCTCGGTCGTATCCAGGATCGGGAAATTGACGTTGGCGCCGATATTGAAGATGCAGACTTCAAGCGGCGCATGCTTGTCGGCATCGCCAAGGAAGGAGATGATTTCCTCTTCCTTGCGCGCGTCGAGGGAGCGTGCGTGGATCTCTCCTCCCGCCCCTTCGATCGTCTTCACCAGGGGCTCGAGCTTGGCGCCGTTTCGCCGCCCGGCGAACACCGTAAAGCCTTCGGCAGCGAATTTCTTGGCAATCTCGCCGCCTATAAAGTCACCGGCGCCGATCACGGCCACCGTTGCGTTTCGTTTGGACAAGTCCGTCTCCGTCGCTTGAACCGGGCCTAGCTCGCCGCGGTCATTTTCTGTTGTGAGCGCAGGGATTGCGCAAGTTGATGCTTGAGGATCTTGCCGGTCGAACTGGCCGGCAGCGCATCGAGCAGGATGATCTCCGAGGGCCGTTTGTAGGCGGCGAGCTGGTGCTTGAGGAAAACCGCCAGATCCGACGAGCGGGCTTTCGATCCCTTGATCAACTGCACAAAAGCCACCACCTCCTCGTTGCCATCGACCGGACGGCCGACGACGGCGGACTGCACGACCTCCCTGTGCGAATTGAGCACCGCTTCGATCTCCGCAGGATACACGTTGAACCCGGAGCGGATGATCATCTCCTTGGTGCGCCCGACGATATAAAGGCAATCGCCCTCGAAACGCGCGAGGTCCCCGGTGTTGAACCAGCCTTCGCCGTCGATCGCCCTCGCAGTCAGGTCCGGCGCACGATAATACCCGCGCATGACATTGCGCCCGCGCACATGAAGCTCGCCGACCTCGCCATTGCGAAGCGGCAATCCCTCGAGCGTCCTGACCTCTGCCTCCACGCCTGGCAACACGCGGCCGACCGCGTTGTCCGAACGCGGCTCGTCAAATCTCACGCCGGAAATCCCCGGCGCGCATTCGGTGATGCCATATCCGTTGGAAAGCGGCAGGCCGAGCTCGGCTTCAACCCGGGACTTCAGCGCGACGTCCAGCGGCGCGCCGGCGACCGCAATCAGCCGCAGCAAGCCGCGATCAAGCTGCTCGATGCCCGCAAGCGTCTTGTATTCCAGCAGCCGCTGATAGGTAGCGGGCACCCCGTTGAGCACCGTGACGCCCTCTTCCGCGATGGCCTTGGCCAGCGCCGCCGGATCATATTTGCTGACGAGACGCACGGTGCCGCCGACCATCAGCGTCATGGCCAGCAGCGAAATGCCGACAATGTGCGAGATCGGGAGCACGACATAGACCTTATCGCGCGCGTTGAGCTTCCTGAAATACGCCGTGGTCAGGGCGCTGATGAGAAGGTTCTCATGGGACAGCATCACGCCCTTCGGCGTGCCTGTCGTGCCTGAAGTGTAGATCAGGACGGCGATCTGCTTGGCAGCATCGTCTTCCACCGGCTCGGCCAGGGTAGCAAGGTTCAGCCCGCTGACGCCGATCTCCCTGAATGGGCCGATGTTCCGTATCTCTGCATTGAGACGCGCGGCATGCGCCGCCGCTTCCTTTGAAATCGAGGTCGTAAAGAACAGACGGCGCGCGCCGCTGTGGTCGCGAATTTGATCAATCTCACGCGCCGACAGTCGTGGGTTCGCGACGATGGCCCACGCATCGAGCCGGCTTGCCGCAAACAGCAATGCCGCCAGCGCAATGCAGTTCTCGCTGACGATCATCATGCGGTCGCCGGCCCTCACCCCGAGCGAGGCAAGCTGGCGCGCCACTTCCTGAACATGCTTGTCGAGCTCGCGGTAACTCCACGCGTCGCCATCTTCCACGAGCGCAATGTGATCAGGTGTCTCCCGCACAAAGCGGTCCATGACCGCATTCAGGCGGCGCGGCAGCAAGGCGGCGATCTCGTCGATCTCGATCGCTTCTGAGACTTCCGTCACGGCTGTCCTCCCCTCGAACGATACCGGCCGCGAGCACCGCGGCTCATTGCGCGCCATCTAAAGTTCTATTTTAGAACTTGTCAAGCGGCGATCGAGCCGGTCACGTGCGGGTGAACGAAGAGCAAGAGAGAGCCGCTGTGACCAGAAGGCAGCAGAGAACAGATTTCTATTTACAAGGCCGGGAGCCGAACGTATCAATAGGGTGCTAAAATAGAACTTATAAAATAGAACTTAAGGGAGTGGAGATGACCAAGAGCCGCGGCGTAGCGATACTGGTCGGTGCTGGCGATGCGATCGGGGCCGCGGTGGCGCGCCGTTTTGCGCAAGGGGGCTACGCCGTCTGCATTTGCCGCCGGGATGCCGCCAAGTCACAAGCCCTGGTCGACGACCTCAGGGCCGAAGGCCAGGAAATCCATGCTTTCAGTGTCGATGCACGCCAGGAGAAGGAGGTCCAGGATCTCTTCGCCCGCGTTGAAAGCGAGATCGGGCCGATCGAGGTCTGCCTGTTCAACGCCGGCTCCAACGTCAATAAGCCGCTGGTCGAGACGACCGAGAAGCTTTTCTTCAAGGCATGGGAGCTCGCATGTTACGCCGGCTTCCTGGTCGGCCGCGAGGCGGCGCGCGTGATGGTGCCGCGCGGCAAGGGCACCATCCTCTTCACCGGCGCGACCGCGAGCGTCCGCGGCGGCAAGGGCTTTGCCGCCTTCTCCGCCGCGAAGTTTGGCCTGCGCGCCGTTGCGCAGGCGATGGCCCGCGAATTGGGCCCGAAGAACATCCATGTCGTGCACCTGATCATCGACGCCGGCGTCGACAGCGAAGCCATCCACGCCCGCATGAAGGCCGCAAGCGGCATCGAGGCCAAGGACATTCCGCCCGACAGTCTCACCAAGACGCGCTCGATCGGCGAAGCCTATTGGTTTGCTCACCAGCAAGCCAAGGATGGTTGGACCCACGAGCTCGACCTTCGGCCCGCCGGGGAGAAATGGTGAGATGGCCACGGCTCCCGATCTCACGCTCTGGGGCGTAGGCACCAGCCGCACGATCCGCCCGCATTGGGCCATGCATGAGCTGAACCTGCCCTACAAGACCAAGCCGATCGGCCCGCGCACCGGCGAGACCAAGACGGCGGAATACACCCGGCTCAATCCGCGCCAGAAGGTGCCGCTGTTGCAGGACGGCGATTTCTGCATCGGCGAGAGCGCGGCGATCGTCGCCTATCTGTCGAGGACTTATTCCAGCCCGGGACGCGAGCTGATCCCGGAGAAGCAGCGCGACTATGCCGCCTGGCTCGAATGGTGTTTCTTCATCGTGACGGAACTGGATTCGACGAGCCTCTATGTGATGCGCCGGCATAGTGCCGACGCGCTGGGTTCGATCTACGGCGTCGCCCCCGATGTCGTGGCGAAGGCCGGTGAATATTTCCGCGAACAGCTACGGCACGTCGAGGCGGCCCTGCGCGACGGCCGCATTTATCTGATGGGCGATCAGTTCACCAGCGCGGACATCCTGCTCACCACCTGTCTCGACTGGGCGATCGCCTATGGCGTCGGCATCTGCGACAACGCGCACCCCTATCGCGACCGCATTCACCAGCGGTCAGCCTACCAGCAGGGAAAACAGGCCAACGTGCCGCTCAACCCGATCACGCCGGCGCCCGCGAAGGGTTAGCCCACACCG
The DNA here is from genome assembly GCA_035487555.1 of Bradyrhizobium sp. Taxonomy (GTDB): domain Bacteria; phylum Pseudomonadota; class Alphaproteobacteria; order Rhizobiales; family Xanthobacteraceae; genus Bradyrhizobium. The sequence goes on from DATHMA010000116.1 coordinate 34,304, forward strand.
TCATTGCGAGCGAAGCGAAGCAATCCAGACTGCCTCCATTGCAACAGTCTGGATTGCTTCGTTGCTATCGCTCCTCGCAATGACGAGCTTCCATTCAGATCCGCAACTAATCAGCGACCCTGGCTCTAGCTCGCCAGCCGGACCGTCTTGTCCTCGACCATCTTGTCGATGGCGCGCTCGTCATAGCCGAGCTCGGCCAGCACCTCACGCGAATGCTCGCCGATGCGGGGCGCCGGCCCCGCGATAACAGCCTCGTTCCTTTCGAAACGCGCCGCCGGCTTCGGCTGCCGTATCCTGCCGACACCGGGTTGATCGAGCTCGGCGATCAGGCCACGCGCGACCACCTGCTCGTTGTGGATGATCTCGGAGCGGCGCAGGATCGGCGCGCAGGGAACGTCTGCGGCGTCCAGCCGCTCCAGCCATTCGGCAGTGCTGTGCTTGCCGATATATTCCTGCATCCTGTTGATACGGGCGGTGGCATTGACGCTGCGAGCACCCGGCGTGGCGAAGCGCTCGTCCTTGGCGAGCTCGGGATCGCCGGTGGCGCGGCAGAAGCCCTGCCACTCCGAATCCGAGATGGTGCCGCAGGTGAGGTAGCCGTCGCTGGTCTTGAACACGAGATCGGGGCGATCATTGGGATCCGCCGCCTTCGCTTCGGCGCCGACCACGGTGTATTGCATCATGCCTTCCGGCCAGAGATAGGAGATCATCGTATCCAGCATTGCGACCTGGATGTAATCGCCTTGCCCGGTCTTCTCCCGCGCGTAGAGCGCAGCCGCCACCGCCTGCGCGGTCATCATCGCCGTGGTCTTGTCGCAGACGATGGTGCGGATCATCTGCGGCCGGTTGGTCACCGGCTGCGATTGAATGTCGGCAAAGCCGGAAAGCCCCTGGATGATCGGATCGTAGACGCGCTTCTTGACGTAGGGGCCGGTGTCGCCGACGCCGGAGATCGAGACATAGATCAGCCGCGGATGACGGCGCCGCAATTCCTCCACGCCAAGCCCGAGCCGTTCCATCGTGCCCGGGCGGAAGTTCTGCACCAGCACATCGGCTTTTGCGACCAGCTTGGCCAGCACTTCGCGGCCGGCGTCGCTCTTGACGTCGATCGCAAGCGAGCGCTTGCCGCGGTTGGAGGAGATGAACAGCGCCGAGAACTCGCCCTTCTTGTCGATCGAGGCGCGGCTGCGCCGGGTGATGTCGCCGGTAACCGGCTCGATCTTCAGGACATCGGCGCCCTGGTCGGCCAGGAACATGGTCGCAAAGGGACCGGAGACGACGCCGGTCAGATCGAGCACGCTGACGCCTTTGAGTGGACCCGGCATGATGTTCTCCCTGCTTTTTTTCTGTTCTTGGCTGACGGGTGGAAGCGTGAGCCTTTCAGCCCGCCTTCGCCATCCGCCCCTTCTGCTCGACAATTTCTTCCTCGACGTCGCGGAGCTGATCCTTGCCGAAGAACATTTCGCCGCCGACAAAGAAAGTCGGCGAACCAAAGGCGCCGCGCGCGACGGCATCGTTGGTCAACTCGATCAGCCGCTTCTTGACGTCGTCCTGCTGCGCGCGCGCCATGAGGCGCTCGACATCGATGCCGGAGGATTTGAAGGCCGCCTTGAAGACCTCGACGTCGTCCATCTTCTTCGGCTCCTCCCACATGTGGTGGTAGGCGGCGCGGAAGTACGGCTCGAACATTCCCTCAAACTGGGCTGCGACAGCGCCGCGCATCAGCATCAGCGTGTTGACGGGAAAGAACGGGTTCTGGCGGAATTTCGTGACGTGGTGACGGCGCAGGAAGCGCTGCGTCTCCAGCGCCTGATATTCCGGCTTGTTCTTGATGCCGCGCAGCGAGTCGCTCGGCGACATGTTGCCGGTGGCCTTGTAGATGCCGCCGAGCAGGACCGGCACATATTCGAATTTTACCCCGGTTCGCCGTTCGATCGACGGGATCAACAGCTCCGCCAGATAGGCGTTGGGACTGCCGAAATCGAACTGAAATTCCACCTTGGGGGGATTTGCCACCGGCCTCTCCTCGCGAGCATGGATCATCTTTTGGCGGGCAAAACCGCCGGCGTGACCCGCCCTCCCTTCCTATAGTTCTAAAATTGAACTGTCAATTCCAATCGGGCCCGTCAGGGCTTAGACTAGCCATCGATTCCGGCCTGGGTGGTTGTTTCGGCCTAAGTACCTATTTAGAATGCGATTGCCGCGCCGTTCGGCTTCGGTAATGACGGCGCGCAAGGTGGAGAGAGGAATGAAGTGGGACGAATTAGAGGAAGAGGCGTGCTCGGTGGCGCGGACGATCGGCGTGATCGGCGACCGCTGGACATTGCTGATCCTGCGCGAATGCTTCCTGCGCACGCGGCGCTTTGAGGGGTTCCAGTCGGCGCTCGGTATCACCCGCCATCTGCTCGCCGAACGGCTGAAGAAGCTGGTCCGGACCGGCATCCTGCGCCGCGTCCCCTACCAGGAATCGCCGAAGCGCCACGAATATATCCTCACCCAGAAGGGCCTCGATCTTTATCCGATCATGATGGCGATCGTGCATTGGGGCGATACCCATATGGTCGACGAGCGCGGGCGGCCGCTGCTGCATGAGCACAAGAAATGCGGCAAGATCTTCAATCCGGTGATGGTCTGCTCCGAATGCGGCGAGCCGCTGATGGCCAAGGAAGTCACGACGCGTCCCGGTCCCGGCGCGCGTCCGTCGGCCGCCAAGCGCACCATCGAGCGAAACGCCAAGGCCGCATCGCGCGCCGGCGCGGCCTGACATCGACCCGGCGTCAATCACTCGGATACGGCATCCTGCACCTCGCCGAACAGGTCCCAATGCGTTCCTGTCCACCGCTGCAGCCCCATCTGGGTGTAGTTCATATTGACCTTGTCCGAGGTGTTGATCTTGATGCCGGGCTGCACCGTCGGCAGCGCGACGTCGTGGAAGCTTCTCGCCTGCTTGATGATGTTTTCCCGCGACAGGTCGTCGCCGCACTGCTTGATGAGCTGCTCGAGCAGCATTCCCTGCGTGTAGCCGAACAGGTAGTTGTTGTCGGCGATGTCGATGCCGGGCATGTATTTGTCGACGAAGGCCCGGAAATTCTTCATGCCCTCGTCCTGATCCCAGATCGAATCGGTCGCATCCTTTGTGATGGTGCCAACGACGACGCCCGTGGAGACATCGAGACCTGCGGGCTTCAGGGTGGCGCCGACGGAGCCGGACGGGTAATTCAGGACGATCAGAGGTTTCCAATTCAGCTCATGCGCCTTTCGGATGGCCTGCGCCGCGAATTTCGGCGTGCCGGCCACGAGCAGCGCGGCAGCGCCTGAATTCTTCAGGCTGACCACCTGCGATTCGATCGTCGGTTCGCTCAGCTCGTAGGAGACCGCCACGACCTTCTTGTCGAAGTCGCCCTTCAGCACCTCCTTGAACGCGTTGACGTAGTCCTTTCCGAGGTCGTCATTCTGATAGAGGATCGCGTATTTCGCGTCCGGCAGCGTCCTGGTGAGATATTTCGCGTAGATCCGCCCCTCGGTGTCGAAGCTCACGAGGCTCGTGGTCGTCAGCGGGAAATTCGCGACATCGGTGAACTTGCTCGAGCCGGAGACGATCGCGATCGTCGGCACGCCCCGCGATTTCAGGTATTTTGCCGTCGCCGTATTGCCCGGTGTGCCGAGCTGGCTGAACATGAAGGCGATCTCGTCGCTCTCGACGAGCTTGCGGGCGTGCTCGACCGACTTCGGCGGACTATAGGCATCGTCATAGGCGATGTAGTTGATCTTGCGCCCGTTGATGCCGCCGCGGTCGTTGATGGATTGCACATAGGCCAGGATGCCACGGCCGACCAGCCCGATCGATGACGCCGGCCCGCTAAAGGGAAAGATCCCGCCAACCTTGATCTCGGTCGCGGTGACTCCAGGCGTATCGGCGGCAAAGGCCGATATCGCCAGCGCGAAACTGAGCGCACAGCCGAACGCGAGTGCTCTGAACATCGCCCTTTCCTCCTTCTGTCTCGGCCAGGGCCGCCTTGCCCAAAGGCGCGGCTTTCTTGTTGGCGCCGCGGACAGGGTCCACGACGGCCGGCAAGCTACAGTTCTATTTTTGAACTTGTCAAGCGATCCACTCGCGGGGACCGAACGCGTCGGATCGTCGCGCACCCATCAGCCGCATCTTCGAAACACCAACCATCCTCATATTATCGCTGTTTTATTCGATACTTACTGCACCACAATTTCGCGGGGAACAGTCGGCAAAGTTCACCCTCGATCCGAATAATAGTTCCTTTTTGGAATTTATATATTATGGTCTTCATATCAAAAAGACCAGGGAGCAGATCGATGACAAGGCAATTGATCGACACCGGCACGGACGAATTGTTGTGCGAGATCGAGGATCGGGTCGCGACCATCACGCTGAATCGGCCGGAAGCGCGGAACGCATTGTCGGACAGGTTGACCCCGGCACTGCGCCGGATGATCAAGCAATGCGGCGAGGATTCCTCGGTGGGAGCGATCCTGATCACCGGCGCCGGCACGGCCTTCTGTGCCGGCGGCGACGTCAAGGGAATGGGTGACGGCGCGCCGAAGACGGAAACCCCGCTCGAAGACCGCATCGCTAATCTCCGGACCAAGCAGCGCACTTTGACCGGTGCGCTCGTAGCAGTGCGCAAGCCGACCGTTGCGGCCCTTCCCGGCCCGGCCGCGGGCGCTGGCATGGCGATCGCACTCGCCTGCGACATTCGCATCGCCGCGGAGTCGGCGATCATGTCGACCGGCTATGCCCGGATCGGGCTGACCGGCGATTACGGCATCGCCTGGCTGCTCACTCGCCTCACCGGCACTGCACGAGCGCGTGAGCTGATGTTCCTGTCGGAACGGCTCGATGCACGGCGCTGCGAGGCGCTGGGCCTGATCAACCGCGTCGTGCCCGATGCCGAGCTGCGCAGCGCCGCCTCAGAGCTTGCCCGGCAACTGGCGCAGGGACCAGCATTTGCGTTCGGCCGGATCAAGGACAATCTCGACCACGCGCTGACGACCGACTTGCTCTCCTCGATGGACCAGGAAGCCGAGAATATGGTGCGCGCCGCGCGCACCAACGACCACAAGGAGGCGGTTCGCGCCTTTGTCGAAAAGCGCAAGCCGACCTTTGCCGGCAGCTAGGCGCGCGGGGTCAGCGCCTTCAGCCGTGATACGCAAACAGCTCGATGGGATCGCTGAAGCCGCGCACTGAATGCTCGCCGACGTGCTCGAGCGCAAAATCGCGTTCAACAAAGTCGGCGAAAGCGCGGGACAGCAGCACGGGTTTCCCGAATTGCTTGGTAAGGGTCTCCAGACGCGAGGCCATGTTGACCGCGGGACCGATGACGGTGAAGTCGAGCCGGGTGCGGGACCCGATATTGCCGTACATGACGTCGCCGACATGGAGGCCGATGCCGAAATTCAGCGGCGCACGTCCGGAGCCGTTGTTCTTTTCGTTCAGGGCGGCCATGGCCTGACGCGCCTCGGTTACGGCATGCAGCAGATTGGCGCAGGCTGAAGGCTCGCTGAGCGGAAAGATGGCAAGCAAACCATCACCCATGAACTTCAATATTTCGCCGCCATGTCGCGCAACCGGCTCCGAGATCGCGTCGAAATAGTCGTTCAGGAGATCGATCACGTCATCGCGCGGCCAGTTGTCGGATATCCGGGTGAAATCGCGCAGATCGCAGATCATGATCGCGGCGCGCACCGTGGTCCCAGTGCCGCGCCTTGTGGCGCCGGCCAGAATGAGCTCGCCGGCATGGGTCCCGACATAGGTTTCAAGCAGGGTTCGCGCCAGCCGGTTCTTCATGCGGATTTCGCTGACCAGCGCCAGCACCGGCAACAGCCGCTTCAGGCTGGCAATATGGGCGTCGTCGAATCCGCCGGGACGGTCGGTCGCAAAGGTCACGATGTGCCGCTTGCCGAGCGTATGATAAAGCGGCCACGCCACATAGTCGGCCAGGCCCTTCGCCCGCATCTCGTCATAGACGGCGTGCTGGCGGCCCAACGACGGATCGCGTTCGAGATTTTCGCGCACCTCGGTAGCACCGTCCTGGATTTCATTGGCAGGACTGCCGATATATTCAGATCGCTCCCTGACATCGTAGTCGACCCGCGCAATTTCGGATTCACGCATTCCGTCGGCCCACATGATCCGGGCGCCGAGCCATTGCGGATGATAGATCAGAAGATGAAGCGTCGCCCGCTTGACGGGAATGCCGGCGCGCTGAAGCCGGATCCCCATCTCGGCGAAGATGTTGTCAATGAAGCGCTCCTCGCGCGTTTCATTCGTCAGCCAGTGCACGACGTCGCTCTCAGGCTGCGTGGCGGCGGAACCGATGTTTAGCGGCGCGTCCATATCTTGCTCCCAAGCGGCCTGGATCTGACAGCACGGCATATGTCGTGCTCCCGCATGGCGGCGTCAACTCCCTTGATGGCTAGCACTACTTTGGCAGCCAAAGTAGTGCTAGCCCCCATCGCCATTATCTAATGTTGTCCGCCAATATGAATTGATGTTGCAGATGGCCGCTCCATTCTACACCATCGGTCACGGCACGCGATCGCTGCCCGACTTCGTCGAGCTCCTGACGAGCGTCGCGGTGACGCTGGTCGTTGACGTGCGCACCGTGCCGCGCTCGCTCACCAATCCGCAATACAACCAGGACACCCTGCCCCAATCGCTGGAACCATTCCAGGTCGGCTACGAGCATCTCGCCGCGCTCGGCGGGTTACGTAGCCGTGCGCGGAACGTGCCGACCGGGCTCAATGGCTTCTGGGAGAACGAAAGTTTTCACAACTATGCCGACTACGCCTTGAGCGACGAATTTCGCGATGGACTCGCGCATCTTCGCGAACTCGGGCACACGCGCCGCTGCGCGATCATGTGCGCGGAGACGGTGTGGTGGCGCTGTCATCGGCGGATCATCACCGACTACCTTCTGGCGGCCGGCGAGAGCGTGTTTCACATTCTTGGCCCCGGACATGTGGACGAAGCGCACATGACCACCGCGGCGCAACGACAGCCCGGCGGCCGCCTGATCTACACCCTCTAGCGGCACTGCGCTGGTCACCGGACGCTATGCGCGGCCTGTCGCCTCTGGCTCCAGTGCCTGAGACGATCAAGATAGAGATAGACGACGGGTGTCGTATAGAGCGTCAGGATCTGGCTCAGGATCAGCCCGCCGAAGATGGCAATGCCCAGCGGCTGGCGGAACTCACTGCCTTCGCCCATCCCGACCATCAGCGGCACCGCGCCGAACAACGCGGCCATCGTAGTCATCATGATCGGCCGGAATCGCATCAAGCAGGCCTCGAAGATGGCATCCTGCGACGACAGCCCGCGCTGACGCTCGGCGTCGAGGGCAAAATCGATCATCATGATCGCGTTCTTCTTCACGATGCCGACCAGGAGGATCACGCCGATCATCGCGATGATGTCGAATTCCGAATGCGCCAGCATCAGCGCCGCCACCGCGCCGACGCCGGCCGAAGGCAAGGTCGACAAAATCGTCAGCGGATGAATGTAGCTTTCGTAGAGCATGCCGAGCGAGATGTAGATGGTCGCGAGCGCCGCGAGGATGAGAAACGGCTCGCTTGCCAGCGATTGCCGGAAGATCTTGGCGGCGCCCGCAAAATCGCCGTGGATGTCCTGGGGCATGCCAATCCGGGTCATCGCCGCCTCGATCGCCGTCGTCGCCGTGCTGAGCGAGACGCCGGGCGGAATATTGAAGGAGATGGTGCTCGCGACCAGCAGATCCTGGTGATTGACCGTGAGCGGTGTCACGCCCTCGGCATAATGGGCGACGCTGGACAGCGGGATCATGATCTCGGCGCCAGTGCTGACGGCGGTTCCGGTCGACGCGGCTCCCTTTCCCGTCGCACCGATCGAGTTGGTAGCCTGGTTTCGCACGACACTTGCGGCGATCGCGCTGATCGAGGTTTTCTGCGCAGACGATGCGACCGTTCCGGCGACCGCGTTGGTCGTTTGCGAACCGGTCGCGGGGCCGCCGGAGGTGCTGATATAGACTTCCCTCAGGGTCTGCGGGTTCTGCGAATAGGAAGGCGCGACCTCCATGATGACATGATACTGGTTGCGCGCGACATAGATGGTCGAGACCTGCCGCTGTCCGAAGGCGTCATAGAGCGTGTTATCGATCTGGCTGACCGTGATTCCAAGACGAGCGGCCGTGTCGCGGTCGATGACCAGATTGGATTCCAGGGCCTTGTTCTGCTGGTCGGTGCTGACATCGGCGAGCGACGGATCGCTCTGGAGCGCGGTAACGAGCTTCGGCGTCCACTCGTTCAGCTCCTCGAAAGTCGATCCTTGCAGCGTATATTGATACGCCGCATTGCCCGAGCGTCCGCCGGCCCCGAGATCGCCGATCGATTGCAGGGTCAAGGTGGCGCCGGCCACGACGGCCAGCTTGTCCCGCAGGCGGGCGATCACCTGCTCGGCCGACAGCTTGCGTTCGCCAATCGGCTTCAGCGACGCGAACACCGTGCCGGTATTGGTCGCACCACCCGGTCCCGGACCGCTCCCGCCGGTGGTCCCGGTGACGATGTCGACCGCCGGATCAGTTTTGACGATGTCGATGAACTGTGTGAGCTTCTGCTGCATCAATTGAAACGACGTATGCTGATCGGCCTGAATCGCGCCGATCAGAAGCCCCGTGTCCTGCTGCGGAACAAAACCCTTCGGCACGACGCCGTAGAGATGGAAATTGAGGAACAGCGTCGCCGCCAGCGTCAACATCACCAGGCGCGGATGACGGAGCGCAATATTAAGCGTCCACCGATAGCCCTTCAACATGGCGTCAAAGATGAACTCGCTGATCCGGTAGATCCGGCCGTGCCGTTCGTCGCGATTGCCGCGCAGCAGCACGGCGCACATCATCGGCGTCGTCGTCAGCGAGACCACCAGCGAGACCACGATGGCGATCGTGATCGTCATGGCGAATTCGCGGAACAGGCGGCCGACCAGGCCGCCCATCAACAGGATCGGGACAAAGACCGCGACCAGCGAGACGCTCATCGACAGCACGGTAAAGCCGACCTCGCGGGAGCCGAGCAGCGTGGCTTCCCAGCGCGGCATCCCCGCGTCGATGTGGCGGGTGATATTCTCCAGCACGACGATTGCGTCATCCACCACGAACCCGGTGGCGACCGTGAGCGCCATCAGCGAGAAGATGTCGAGGCTGTAGCCGAGTAGATACATGACCGCGAATGTCGCAACCAGCGACACCGACACCGCGACCACCGGGATCAGCGTCGCGCGTGCGTCACGCAGGAACGCGAACACCACCAGGATCACCAGGGCAACGGTGATGAGAAGCGTGATCTCGACGTCGCGCAGCGATGCCCGTATCGTCTTCGAGCGATCAACGGCGAGATTGAGGTCGATGGCCGGCGAGACCGACGCCTTCAATTGCGGCACCAGCCCCTTCACGCGATCGACCATCTGGATGATGTTGGCGCCCGGCTGCCGGTACACGATCATGATGACCGCCGGCTTGCCGTTGGAAAGGCCCAGCGTGCGCACGTTCTCCACGGAATCGACGACGTCGCCGACATCGGTGAGGCGCACCGGCGCGCCGTTGCGATAGGCGACGATCAGCGATTTGTAGTCATCTGCCTTCCTGGCCTGATCGTTGGAATAGATCTGGTAGCGCTGGCTCTCGACGTCGATGCCGCCCTTGGGGCTGTGGGCATTGGCGCTGCCGATCGCGGCGCGAACGTCCTCCAGGCCAATGCCGTATTTGAAGAGCGCCGGCGGGATCAACTCGACGCGCACGGCCGGCAGCGATCCGCCGCTGACGGCGACTTCGCCGACCCCTTCGATCTGCGACAGCTTCTGGGCGAGAACCGTCGAGGCGGCGTCGTAAAGCTCGGCCGGCGTCAGCGTCTCCGACGTCAGGGTGTAGATCAGGATCGGCGCCGAGGCGGGATTGAACTTGCGATAGGTCGGATTGCTCCGCAGACTGGCCGGCAGGTCGGCGCGCGCCGCGTTGATGGCCGCCTGCACGTCACGCGCGGCGCCGTTGATGTCGCGGTCGATGTTGAATTGCAGTGTGATCCGCGCGGAGCCCAGCGAGCTTGCGGAGGTCATTTCGGTAACGTCGGCGATCTGGCCGAGATGGCGCTCGAGCGGGCTTGCGACGGTCGCGGCCACGTCGGCGGGACTGGCGCCGGGCAACGTCGCCTGCACCGCGATGGTCGGGATATCGACGTCCGGCAGCGGCGATACCGGCAGCTTGAAAAAGGCGATGACGCCGGCCACCACGAGTCCAAGCGACAGCAGCGTGGTGGCCACCGGACGGCGGATGAAGGGGGTAGAAAGACTCATAACCTGGGCGACCGGGGTCGTTACGGAGGAGCTTCTACCCGGCAGCGCCCCGATGCAAAAGGCCCACTATGTCACAGCGGCCGCCATACGACGGCCCGATTTCTTGGAGTGTTTCGGGATGTTTCTTGGGGTGCGGACAGAGGGCTGGGCGCCAAAATCACTGCATCGGCACGCGCCGGGGCCCTCCGCCTATCCAAGCACCCTTCCTGCCCATGCCCGGCTACTGATGTCAGCCCCGCCGCGCGCTCCTCGCTTCCGCGATCGCCCTTTCTGGTTCCGCCGAAGGCACCGGCCGCAGGGCGATTAGTAGCCATTAAGCAACGGGATGAGGTATGCTGATCGCCGAGGGGCTGGGGGAAGGTAGCGATGTCGGATGAAGTCGCCTATGAGGCGCGACTTGTCGAGAGCTTCGTGCCGCCACCGCTACGCCTCGCCGCGTCCGGCGCCACGCCGGCTGCTGACGGCGACATGGCGCTGCTGTGGCTGGATGTCGTCGGCTTCACCCGCATTACCGGCCATCTCGTGGAGACCGGGCCGGCCGGCATCGAACAGATGGCCGTCGTGCTGGAGCGGCATTTCAATACGCTGCTCGGTAACATCGTCGCCCATGGCGGCGAGCCCTTCATGTTTGCGGGCGATGGCCTGCTTTCGGGCTGGCGGTGCAGCGAGGGTGCGCCACGCGAGGCAGTGTTACGCGCCGCCGCCTGCGGCCAGGCCGTCCTGTCCTCTCCCGGCGCCGTATTGCCCTCGGGCGAGACGCTGCAACTACACGCGGTCCTTGCGCTCGGCCCCTCGCACACGGCCGAAATCGGCCGTGGCACGGACCGCTTTCATGTGACGGTGGGAGGCGGGCTCGCCGATCTCCAGGCGACGAGCGCGAGGCGTGCCGTGGGCCGTCTGCTGATCTCGCCGGCCGCGCGTGCGGCGCTGGGTGATGTGGCCGAAACGATGGAGGACGAGATGGGCGCCGTCGTCCTTACGGTGCTGAACAGCGTGCCGGCACCGGTGCCATTGGTCATACCGCCGCTTTCGCCGTCGAACCGTGAACACTTTGCGCCGCTCGTCCCCTTACCGATCCGCAGTCGCCTTGGGCGCCGCTATCTCGATTGGGCGGCCGAGCTTCGCCGCGTTACCGCCGTGTTCATCGCCCTCTCGAATTTCGACCAGGGTTCTCCCGACAGCCTGCAACAGCTCGAGTCGGTTGCGGCGACGGTCGGCCCGGTCGTGCGCCGGCACGACGGCTTCATGCATCAGCTCCGCGTCGATCATAGCGGCGCCAACCTTTTCGTGCTGTTCGGCATCCCGCCCGTCGCCCATCCCGACGACCCCGTTCGCGCAGTGCGCTGCGCGATCGACCTGCGGGACGCACTGCGTGGAATGGGCCACCGCAGCAGCTTGGGCGTCGCCACGGGGCGCGTTTTCTGCGGCCTGATCGGCAACGACATCTTTCGTGCCTGGACGACCTATGGCGAGGCAATCAACCTCGCCGCACGGCTGAAAAGTCCGGACATCATCCAGTGCGACCACGCGACCTACCGGGCCGCACACGAAGCGATCGCTTTCGACCCGGTCGGCCTGCGCGGCCTGCGCGGTCTGAAGCCTGCCATCCAGGTCTGGACGCCGCAGCGTACCGACCGCACTGAAGCCCGTGTCCCCATGCAAGGCAGGGAGCGGGAGCTCGCCGAGCTCGTGGCGGCCATCGATGCCGCCGGTGAAGGCGCCGCACGGCTTGTGACGGTCGAAGCCGAAACCGGCATGGGCAAATCCTGTCTGCTCGCCGAATTCCACCAGCGCACGCTGGCATCTGGCATCGTCGTTCTCAACGGCTACGCCGATCGGATCGAGCGCGACGTGCCCTATCGCGGCTGGCGCGATGTTCTGGCGCGTCTCTTGGACGTCGATCTCGCTGCATCGGATACGGCACAGCGTGACGCCGTATTGGCCGCTCTCGGGCCGGAGCTTGCGGCACAGGCCTCGCTCCTCAACGTCGTTTTTCCACTCAATCTGCCGGAGACGAGTGATTTGCAGGCGATCCCGCTGCCACAGCGGGCGCAGTTGCGCCTCGCTTTGCTGGTTGATCTGCTGCGTCGCGCGAGCGCCGGACGGCCAATCCTGGTCTCGATCGACGATGCGCACTGGCTGGATGAAGAGAGCTGGCTACTGGTCGAGGCGGCGATCCGCGACGTGCGCGGACTCTGCCTCGTGCTGGCCATGCAGCCGCTCGATGACGACAGTCGGATCGAACGGTTCGCGGCCCAGGGCGCCCAGCGGCTTCGCCTGGGCGAGCTGTCGGACGAGGATCAGGACCGGCTCGTATTGGCCCGATTAGGCGCGGAGCGGCTCACCGCGGAGCTTTCGGCGCAAGTGCGCGGCCGCGCCCGCGGCCATCCGTTCTTTTGCCTGGAGCTGGCGCAGGCGCTGCGTGACGACGGGCTGATCGAGGTGGTGGAAGGCACTTGCCACATCGTGCCCAGCGGCAATACCACCGACCTGCCCATGCCGGACTCGGTCCAAGGCACCGTGATGCGTCGTATCGATCGCCTCGACCCGGAAAGCCAGGTCACGCTGAAGGTGGCAAGCGCGGCGGGCCTTCGCTTCCCGACGCTGCTCGTCTCGGAAGTCCATCCAACCGCGCGCGGGGAGCAGACGACGGTCGCGCGTCATCTCGCGCTGCACGACCGCGTGGGTCTCTTGCTGCCGGACCTCGTCGACGAGCAGGACGGCTACGCTTTTCGTCACGGCATCATCCGCGACGTCGCTTATGAATCGATGCTCTATGCCCAGCGTCGGCAATTGCATCGCGAGATCGCGCTCTGGAACGAGGCTGCCTCCGCCTCCAACAGATCCCGCGTCTATGCGCTGCTGGCCTATCATTGGGAAGCGGCCGGCGAGACCGTGCAGGCCACGGACTATCTGCGGCTCGAGGCGGAGCGCATCTTCGGCGCCGGCCTCGTCCGCCAATCGATCGAGATCGGCTTGCGGGGGGCGCGCTTGCTCGGCAGCGATCTGCCCACCGACCGGGCGGCGCTGCACGCGGCCATCGGCCAGGAATTGGACACGATAGGGAAATTGCTAGGTGACCGGCGGCCCGATGAGCTGACGGGACTGCCGCCGCTCACCGATCAACGGGCCGGTCAGCTCATTCACCTGCTGCTCGTTCTTGCTCCCTTCGCCCATCAAAGCGAGCAGGTCGAATTGTTCGCGTTGATGGGGTGCAGGTGTCTTCGCCTCACCCTCGAATACGGCAACGGCCCGCTCGCCCCCGACGTCTATTCCATGTACTCGGTCGTCTATGGGGCGCTGACCGGCGATCGCGATACCGCCGCGGTATGGAGCCGTGTCGGCCTAGCGTTGTCGAAGGGGGAGCAGGGCGCCGGCTTTGCCCGGTGCAGCTTCATTCATGCCTGGTTTCACAATCACTGGGTCGCGCCGCTTGACGAGGGCATCGCGTTGGCGGACGCCGGAGCCGAGGCGGGGCTCGGCGACAATGAGGTGATCTACGGCTGCTTCAATCTGTCGGCGTCCCTCGTGCTGCTGGCCGCCGCCGGCCGGCCGCTCGCCGAGATCATGGAGCAGGCGCGAATCCGCATCGAGCGCAACGGGCGCCGTGTCCTCAACGCGCATCATCATCTGGTGTTCGAGCTGCAATTCGCGAAAGCGCTGGCCGGATTGACCTCCACCCCGCTCGCCCTCGGCGACGCAGAATACGATGAAGGCCGCGATCTCGAGTCTGTCGTCGACACCAATCTCAGCAACCAGATCGGCTACTATTTCGTCACCAGGTTGAAGCTGCATCTGCATGCCTGCGACTGGCTGGGCGCACTGGAATGGGCGGAGCAAGCGTATCCGATGCTTCCCTATTTCGGTGGACAGGCGGCCGAATTCGAGCTTTCGCAGTATCGCGGCCTCGCCGCGTTGGCCGCCGCCACCTTTGGCGCCGCAAAGGACGGGCCGATGCTGCTTCAGGAGGGCCGTGATTGTCTCGAGCAGCTCCGCGGATGGGAAGTACGCAATCCGGCCGTGTTTCGCCACAAGGCCGATCTGCTCGACGGCCTGGTGCAGGCCGCGATGGGCCATCACGGCGATGCGGCGCGGCTGTTCGGCCGCGCCGCCGAGGGCGCCGCTGCCGGGGGCTTCCTTCAGGATGCCGGTCTCACGCACGAATATCTCGCCCGCTGCCAGCGCCTGGTCGGCGACGATGCCAGCACCTTCGCCTCGGCGCTCGCCGCGCGCGAGACGTTTCGCGCCTGGGGCGCTGCGGCGAAGGTCCGTCTTCTCGAAAAGGAATTCGAACTGCCGCCTGCCTAGCGGCACCGATTTTTCACGCTTGCTTTCGCACTTGATTTCATGCGCCGCACCCGACCTGAGTGTCATCGACCTGTCGGGATAAGAAAATATTCGATTGTGAGAACGAACAGGGCTGGCTTCCTCGTGGATTTACCTATTAAACTCAACATAGCCTGAGACAGTTACACAATTACAAGTTGTATACTCAAGCCGCGGCTGGACCACAGAGGCGGCCCTGCGAACGGGGGACAACGATGCCGGCATCGACCAAACCTAGCGTTGCGGATCAGCTTCTCAACTATCTGGTGCTCGAGGATGCCAAGGTCATGTTCGGCGTTCCCGGCGCCGGCATCATGCATCTGCTCCAGCGCATCCATGACCGCAAGGACTTCACCTACGTCGTCACCCGCCACGAGAGCGGCGCCGCCTACATGGCGGACGGATATTATCGCGCGACCGGAAAACCCGGCGTGGTGCTGGTCACCAGCGGTCCGGGCGCGACCAACGCGCTGACCGGGACCATGAACGCGCAATTCGACGGCTCGGCCGTGCTGACCCTCACCGGCGAAGTGCCGGAGCAATTCCTGGGCCGCGGTTATCTGCAGGAAGGCACCGATTGCGGGCTCAATGTCCGCGACATCTATGCCGCCGCCACGCAATACAGCGCCGACATCGTCGATCCTTCGAGCGCGCCGATCCTTGTCGAACAGGCGCTGCGATCCATGATGTCGCTCCCCCGTCGCGCCGTGCACCTCAGCATCGCGGACAACGTCGCCGCCGCGGACGCCGAAACGGCGCTCTATAAGTCTCCGCGGCCGCCGGAGAGCACGGATGCGTATCGTTGCCTGCCCGAGGGCGCGCCCCAGCACCGGGTCCGCCGTGCGCTCGAGGTGCTGAGCTCGGCGAAGCGCCCGCTCATCATGCTCGGCAATGGCTGCTGGGAGGCGCTGCGCGATCCGGCAACCGCGCGGGCACTGCGGAGCCTGGTGGAAGGGTGGAACATCCCGGTCATGACCACCTCGGACGGCAAGGGTGTATTTCCCGAAACGCATCCGCTTTCACTGCGCGCCTACGGCTTCGCCGGCTGCCTCTGGCCGCAATACTGGATGATCGATCCCGCAACCAAGGGCCCGGCGCACGACGCGTTGCTCGTGATCGGCTCCTCGCTTGGCGAACTTGCCACCTACAAATGGAATCCGATGCTGGTACCCAAGGGGCCGTTCCTGCAGGTCGACCTCGACCAGTCGGTGATCGGCCGCGGCTTTCCGGTCACCGAGGGCATCGTGGCCGAAGCAGGCGCGTTCATTCGCGCGCTGTCGGAGCAGGCGCCGGCTTGGCCGCACAACGCTGACCTCGTCGCGGCGCGCGGCAAGGAGATCGCGGCGATCAAGGAAAAATATTCGCCGGTCGTTTCACCTTCGGGCGACGCGCCAACGCCGGGGACGCTACATCCGGCCGCGCTGTGCAGGCTGCTGAGCGACAATCTTCCCGAGAAAGCAATGGTCTTCATCGATAGCGGCAACTGCGTCGGCTGGTCGATGCACTACATTGTCGTCGCGGAAGGCCGCGAAATGCACAGCGCGCTCGCCATGGGCCCGATGGGTTTCGCCGTCTGCGCCGTGGTCGGCGCGCGCTGCGGCAGCCCGGACCGGCTCTGTGTCGCACTGGTCGGCGATGGCGCGCTGCTCATGCAGCTCGGTGAAATCAGCACGGCCGCGGAAAACAGGATCGGCGCCATCTGGGTTGTTCTGAACGACAACGACCTGAGCATGGTCTCCCAGGGGATGAACTTCTTCCTTAAGGATCCCGTTCCGTATTCCTATCCGCTGGGCAAGCCCGACCTGTGCAAGGTCGCGGAGGGTCTTGGCGCCGAAGCGTACGAGGTCAAGCAGCCTGCCGATTTCGCCGAGGCCTGGAAAAAGGCGGTCAGCGGCGCGGCCGCCAGACGGCCGCAGGTGATCGTCGCGAAAGTGGATCCGAAGGCGGCGCCGCCCTATTGGGACCCGCCTTATTGGTCGAAGGTGTCGGATTGAAGTTGAGGCCGAGGAGGCGAACCAAATGCAGCAATTACCGGATCTCGATGTTGCGATCGTCGGCGGCGGTGTCGGCGGCATCTATACCGGCTGGCGATTGATGACATCGCAGCTTGGCAACGGCCTGGCGGCGGACTGGGCACGCAAGCGCGGCGGCGCTCTCAAGGTGACGCTATTCGAAGGCAGCGATCGCATCGGAGGCCGGCTGCTCTCGGCCCGCTCGCCGCATATGCCCGACACCACAGCCGAGATCGGAGGCATGCGCTATGTGAGTCCCGCGCAAAGCCGAATGCAAGGCCTGGTCGAGAACGTGCTCAAGCTGCCGATCCATAAGCAGACTGTAGACCTCCCGGGCAACATTGCGTTCCTGCGCGGCCATCTTTTGCGCACCTCCGAGCTCAACGACCCGAAAAAGCTCCCCTATTGGTTTGACCCGGACGAGGCCAAATGGCTCGCCGACCCAAACCACAAGGATCGCAGCCCGGCGGGACTGATCCCGCGGGAATTGATCGAGCTCATGCCGGAGATTCCTGCCAAGCTCAAAAGCGGCGAGCTCCGGCAATATCTGGAAACCATCAAGATCGAGTGCCTGCCGCTGTGGCAGCACGCGTTCTGGAATCTGCTCGCCAAGTATATCAGCCCGGACGGCTACAACGCTGCGCGCGCTACCATCGGCTATGACTGCCTCGGCGGCAACACCAACGCGCTCGACCTCATCACCGAGTTTTTCGATTTCACGAACGATGTCGAGTACCGGATGGTCAACGAGGGCTACGAGGCCGTGCCCTGGCAATTGCAGCAGCGATTTACAGACGCCAAAGGCGACATCGAATTCAACTGCTGGCTGGATGGCTTTGTCGGCGTCACGCTCGACGACGGATCGAAGGGCGTGCAGCTCAACTTGCGCGACGGCCGCAAATTGAAGGCACGCGCCATCGTGCTTGCCATGCCCCGTCGCGCGATCGAGTTGCTGGAGCCGGAAGGCGAGGTGCTCGACCAAAGGAACACCAAGTTCCGTCACGACCTCGCCTCCGTCCGCGCGATCCCGCTGTTTAAGTGTTTCCTGCTGTATCCCGAGAGCTGGTGGCAGGCGGCCAAGGTGTCCAGCGGACGGTCGCTCACCGACCTGCCGTTGCGGCAGTGCTACTACTGGCCGGTCGGGCCTGATGGTGTTGGCGTGCCCAAGCCCGGCGACCCGGGCCTGATCATGGCCTATGACGACCTGCTGAACGTCGACTTCTGGGCTGGTCTCGACACCGTCGCAGAGACGCAAAGGGCCGGCCTGCCGTTGGGCACGGCAGTGCAGCGCACGCTGCCGACATTCAACCGCGCCGCAAGTCCGCCTCAGCCGCCGTCGCTCGACCCGTTCTCCAAACGCCTGCAGGCGAATTGGGACGCGCACAAGGCGACGAAACCGATGGTGGCCGAATTGCACCGCCAGCTCCTGCAGATGCACGGCATCGAGGGCGCACCCGAGCCGACCGATGCCGCCTTCATGGACTGGTCGCGCGATCCCTATGGCGGCGGCGTGCATCTCTGGAACGTGAACTACAATTCCGAAGAGATGCTCCAGCACATGACCCAGCCTGTCCCCGATTTTCCCTGTTACATCTGCGGCGAAGCCTACTCGACCAATCAGACATGGGCCGAGGGCGCGCTCGAGACCGCCGATATCGTCCT
Organism: Bradyrhizobium sp.; assembly: GCA_035487555.1. Lineage (GTDB taxonomy): Bacteria > Pseudomonadota > Alphaproteobacteria > Rhizobiales > Xanthobacteraceae > Bradyrhizobium. The sequence continues at coordinate 52,655 of DATHMA010000116.1, forward strand.
GCATCGTCTCGGCTTAACATGATCCGGAGCGGCACCCATGACTGACAACTCCATCGGCATTATCGGCATGGCCATGAATCTGCCGGCCAAGATCCGCACCAATGATGACCCGATCTTCCAGTGGCTCCATGACCACCCTCCGCCCGGGGGCAATCTGTTCACCGGCTACGTGAAGCGCCGCGTGTTGGCCGAGGGCCAGACCGTGCTCGATATCCTCGAGCCGGCGGCGCGCGAAGCGATTGCCAATGCCGGCCTTGAGACCAGCCAGATCGACGTCGTCATGGGCTGCATCTCTCCAAACACCTACTTCGTCCCGCCGGACTTGTTCGGGCTGACGCGGAATCTGAAGCTCTCGGAAACGACGCTCACGATCCCGCTGGCGAATGACTTCAGCAATTTCAACGTCGGCGTGACGCTGGCCGATGCCATGATCCGCGCCGGACGCGCGCGCAACATCCTGGTTGCGATCGGTGGTGGCTGGACAACCATCATGGATTATCACACGCCTTGGTCGGTGAGCGCGGCCGATGGCGCGGCCGCAGCTGTAGTGGGCGTAGCGGCGCCGGGGCGGCAGCCGCGCTGGCGTCTGATCGATACCGAGGTGATCGCCCAGGAGCAGAATTTCGGCGATATGTTTCTGATCGGCGACCGTCGGCAAGTTCCGCCTGCTTCCGACCCAAGCCCGCAGGCCCAGGACTGGACCGGTCCCTACTACCACGTCACCCAATCCGGTCTGCAACATTTTGGCAGCTTCGGTGGCCAGACGGCGCCACTCGCCGTGAGCCGCCTCCTGCAACGTCAAGGCATCGACGCCAAGCAAGTGACCCTCACCGGTCATCAGGCCTCGCAGAAGCTGTTGGATGCCTGGAAGCAGACGCTGAATCCCGGCGCGATGTTCTTCACGCTCCCCGACTACGCCAACATGACGGTTGCGAACATTCCCGTGAATCTGTGTTTGATGCAGGGCGAGGTGACGACCCCATGGGTCGTGGCGCTCAGCCTCGCCGGCGACATGCACGCCCATGCCATGCTGCTGCGGACCGAGGGGTGAGTTTCGGCCGCAGGAGCTTGAGCTCCTTTGACAAGGAACATTCCTCGAACCGAGCTGACCCGCCACCGAGCTGAGCACTGTATCCTTCGACAAGGTGCGGTGCGGCTGAAAGAGTGGAGCGTGTGCGGCATTGACTGGCTTCGCCCTTGTCGCGCGGGGAACCGGCTCCGCGCTTTGTAAGACGCGGCCTTTGGTATTGCGATTGACTTGTCAAAGAGCGGAAAGGCGCAGGCAAGCATTCTCGCGGCATGATTTGCCCGAGCTTTGCGCGTCGCCCTCGACACAGAGGGCGCAGGGAATGCCGGATGCTTGGCGCACCCGCAGCCGCGCGTGCATTGGTAGAAAGCACACGCGTTAGTCACCGCAGGCTTGCCGAAACAGTCCGGCATTCCCTGCGCGATGGTTTACGGGCTTATGTACGCGCTCTCCCCGGAGTCCGGGCTTGATAGCCTCCGTCGCCTCGCAGGATCACCCCGCAAGGCTTGACACCAGCGTCGGGGTGCCAGGACCACACGTCTTCGCCGTCCGCTTCAGGTCACGCTCGTCTGGCGCAGCCAAAGCGTCCATCGCATCCCGCAACCCCACGTCCGTGACGATCGCGATACGCCCCTCTGACGGGTGCGGGACGGCGCGGAACATACACCTGAGTTTATTTCTGATAAAGCGAATTATTTTTCGCGAGCGGGCTTGACAGGAATTCGGAAAATCAGCCCGTCGGGCAAATCACCGCGGCTAAAGCGCGATGAACTGTGGTTCGATCGATTCCGGCGCGCGCTCCAGTTCGGCCTCATCGCGAGCCAGGGCGTGCACTCATAAACCCGTCCCGCAGTCAGGCAGAAATCAGGTCCGCTGTGAGCCCGATAGCGGCGCAATAGCTGACATCACCAGAGGTCTGACTTGGGCCAAACTCGGAAGTCGTCACTTCATTCGATCACCTCGTCAGCGCGGCCGGTTGCTGCGCACGCGCCATGATCGAACCGCCCGTCCAGTATCCATCAAGAGGCCTTCGCGGGATTCCGAAAGACAATCTCCTTGGCCAGATCGACGAAGGCACGCAAGCTCGCGGCCATGTGGCGGCGTCCTGGATAATAGAGGCAATATCCGGGATAAGAGGGTGTCCACTCGCTTAGCACTTCAACCAGTCTGCCTGAGGCGATGTCATCAGCAACCATCCACTCGCCTAAATAGGCAAGGCCGATACCGGCCCTGCTCGCCTGCGCGATCATCTCGGGCTCATCGAGTGTGAGGGCCCCGGGCACATCGATCTTCATCGCTTCGCCGTGACGTTCAAACTCCCAGCGGTAAAGAGCGCCGCTTGAATAGCGAGCGCGAATGCATTCATGATCCGTCAGGTCGGCCGGCGCGATCGGCCGGGGCCTGTTTGAGAAATAGCTGGGCGTCCCGACCACAACATGCCGCGCTTGTGAACCAAGCGGCATCGCGATCATGTCGCGCGGAACCGCCTCAGCCAGACGCACCCCGGCGTCGAACCCATCCTTGATGATGTCGATCAGCCGCCCCTCGGTTACGATTTCGACCTTCATCTCGTTATAGCGACGAAGATACTCCAAGACGAAGGGCATCAGCAGCCGGCGTCCCCCGCCAAGCGAGCAACTGAACCGTAGCGTGCCTGTCGGCCTGCGGCTGTGATCGGCAGCCGCCTGCGCGGCGGTGCGGATGTCCGACAACGCTGGCGCGATTGCCTCGACGTATTCGCGGCCAGCACTCGTCAGGGCGACATTACGCGTCGTGCGGTTGAAGAGGCGAACGCCAAGGCGCTTCTCAAGACTGGCGACGGCATTGCCGATTGCTGTCGGCGACATCTCAAGTTCGAGGGCCGCCGCACGGAAGCTTCCGAGCCTGGCGATGGCGACCACGGCTTCGAGTTCCACCAACCCACTCTTGTGCATTGTCACGATTCTCTGGATACGTCATCGCAGTTTATCTCAATTATCGCGACGATCGAAGTCCGTTATGTGAAGCCATGCTCAATGACGCAAGGCGGTTGGAATGCCCAAAGCCCCTATCACTAACATCATCTTCGGCACCATGACGCTCGGCTACCGCGGATACGGAGCCCGGGTTCATGACGCTGCGACCGCAGACGCAATGCTTGGCGCTGTCTTGGAATTTGGCCACGACCAGCTCGACACGTGCTCTGTCTATGGCGATGGAACCTGCGAACAGATGCTGGGTGACCTCCGCGCCGCCGAACGGTTCGGCATCGCCACGCGGATTCCTTCCGGAAACACTCGCGGCCACGAACCTGAGAACCTGAAGCGAGTCTTCAAGGAGTCCCTGGCGCGCCTGAAGACCGACAAGGTCAAGATCTTTTATTTGGTGACGCGCGATAGCGCCACGCCGATCGAATCGACGCTGTCGGCCGTTCAGGAACTTCATGATGAAGGCCTGTTTGAAGAGTTCGGCGTCAGCAATTTCAGCGCGTGGCACGTGGCAGAGACATCGGAAATAGCCGCGCGCCATGGATGGATAAGGCCGAGCGTCTACCAGGGAATGTACAACGCGATCACCCGTGCGGTTGAACCGGAACTGTTCAAATGCCTCGCCAACTATGGCATCCGCTTCCATGCTTTCAATCCGCTGGCCGGCGGTGCTTTCAGCAGGAATTTTGCCGATAGCGCAGCGGTAGCCGCCGGTTCGCGTTTCGACAGCTCAACTGCTCAAGGCAAAGTGTATCGCGATCGCTATAGGAACGACGCCTATCTCGATGCCTTGGCGGAAATTCACCGATCGTGTGAAGGCCATGGTCTTGACGCTATCTCCGTGGCGCTGCGTTGGCTGATTCATCACTCCCAACTAAACGCCGAGCGCAATGATGGCATTATCATCGGCGCCTCTTCACTGGAGCATCTCCGGCACAATCTCACGGCCGTGACCGAAGGTCCGTTGCCAACCGAGGTCCTGGCTGCGATCGACGACGCAGCTCTAAAGGCCCAGCCGAAATGGCCACCCTATTTCTTCGGCAATGAGGTCTTCGGTCCGGAGCGACGTGAAGCGCAGCCCTGAGAAGGGGAAAAGAGCCATTTCCGAAACGGGTCCAGGCTGTGTGAAAACCTGACCGATGCTATGATTCCCTTGCTGAATCGCGGGGGGATAATGAAGGGTTTCGTTGAAGGGGCGGATCGCCAGCAGACGACACTGTTACCGGAATGCCTTGATGATTGGGTGGACGAGAGCA
>DATHMA010000117.1:0-2622 GCA_035487555.1 Bradyrhizobium sp.
ATTCCAGCACCAACAAGCGAGCGGACGGAAGTCCGCGGCCATATCGCACCAGGGGAGACGGCATGACAAAGGATCGCCAGCAATCCGTCGTTGACTTTGGCACCGGCGCCAATCGAATTCTCTCGAAGCGGCAGAGCCGCCGCAAATTCCTGGCCAAGGCGGGCGGCGTGCTCGCGTTCGGCGCGGTGCCGCTGCGCGGCTGGGCCGCCGACCCCGTCAATATCGGCGCGCTCTATCCGACCACCGGCAGCATGGCGCAGATCGGTGTCGGCTGCGTCGCCGCCGCCAAGCTCGCCGCCGAGATGATCAACGACGCCGGCGGCATCAAGTCGCTCGGCGGTGCCAAGCTCAATTTGATCATTTCCGACGTGCAGAGCGACACCACGGTGACGCGGACCGAAACCGACCGGCTGATCACCGGCAACAAATTGTCCGCAATCCACGGCTGCTTTGCCAGCGCGCTGACCCTGATCGCGAGCGAGGTCTGCGAACGCGCCAAGGTGCCCATCATCACCGGCTCGAGCTCGGACCAGCTCAACAAGGGACGCACCTATACGTTCACGCCGTTCGCGCGCGCCTCGCAATTTGCGAAAGCGCAGTTGCAGATGTCGAAGCTGGTCAGCGACCAGCCCAAGGTCGCCGTGATCTTCGAGAACACCGCGTTCGGTACCTCCACGTCCAATGGCCTGAAGGAGCTCGCGCCTGCCGAAGGCGTCGAGATCGTGATGTTCGAGCCCTATTCGGCCGGCTTCACCGATGCGAGCCCGCTGATCAACAAGGTCAAGGCATCCGGCGCCAACACGCTGTTCTCGGTGTCCTATCTCAACGACCTCATCCTGATCGTGCGCACCGTGAAGCAGGTCGGGCTCAACATCGCCATCAATGGTGGCTCCGGCGGCTTCGTCATTCCGGACTTCTACAAGAATGTCGGCAAGCTCGCCGAGGGCTTGCAGGGCGTGGCGCACTGGAACCACGACATGGACGACAATGCGCAGAAGGTGAACGCCGAATACAAGAAGCGCACCGGCGATTTCCTGTTCGAATATGCCGGCGGCCTCGTCGCGCAAACCTTCATGATCGCGGATGCGCTGGAGCGCGCCGCCTCCCCTGACCCGCAGAAGGTGCGCGAGGCCCTGTCGACCCTCGATGTCTCCTCCGGCTATGCCGCGATGGCGCCGGGCGGCAAAGTGAAGTTCGGCCCGGATGGCAAGAACGTCTATGGCCGGCCTGTCGGCGTGCAATGGCAGAACGGTGACCTCGCCAGCGTCTTCCCGAAGGAAGACGCCCGCGCCCCGCTGCTCAAGACCTGACCGGCGGACAATCCGATGCTGGAGACAGTGGTACAGGCCGTGATTAACGGCCTGCTCATCGGCGGCATTTACGCGCTCGTATCCATCGGCGTCACGCTGATCTTTGGCGTCGTCAAGATCGTGAACTTCGCCCAGGGCGAGTTCGTGATGCTCGGGATGTACATCACGTTCTTCCTGTTCAACACCTTCGGCATCGATCCCCTGCTCTCGCTGTTCATCTCGATGCCGGTCTTGTTCGTGCTCGGCGCGCTGATCCAGCACTTCCTGATCCGGCGGGTGCTGGGGCCGAACGACATGCCGCAGATCTTCCTGACGTTTGCGCTGTCGATGCTGCTGCTCAATCTCGCGCTGCTGTTGTTCTCGGCCAATTACCGTACGGTCCACACTGCCTATTCGGATGAAGCCTTCCATATCGGCGGGCTCTATATTCCCGAAGCCAAGCTGATCGCCTTCGTCGTGGCGATGGCGCTCTCCGGCGCGCTCTGGGTGTTCCTGCACACGACCGACCTCGGCAAGGCAATGCGCGCCGCGTCGCAAAAGCCCGATGTCGCGGTGCTGATGGGCATCAATCCAAACCGCGTATTCGCGGTCGCCTTTGGCGCGGCGCTGGCACTGGCCGGTGCCGCCGGCTCACTGCTGATGCCGTTCTATTCGGCCTATCCCTTTGTCGGCCAGGTCTTCGTGCTGATGGCCTTTGTCGCGGTCGTGCTCGGCACGCTCGGCAATGTCGTGGGCGCGCTGGTGGCGAGCCTGATGATGGGCGTGGCGGAATCGCTCGGCATCCAGTTCGTGGGCGCCGATTCCGGACTGATCGTGGTGTTTGCGATGCTGCTGCTGACCTTGGCGTTCAAGCCGAACGGCCTTGGCGGCGGGAGGGTGCGCTGATGCAAAGCTCTGTCAAGATCGCTGCATTGGTCGTGCTCGGCATCGTGCTGCTGGCGCTGCCGCAGGTCGTCACCAGCTCGTTTGCGGTCGATATCTTCATCCGCATCCTGCTGTTCTCCTTTATCGGCGTCGCCTGGAATCTGATGGGCGGCTATGCCAAGCAGCTGTCGTTAGGGCACGCCGCCTATTTCGGGCTCGGTGCCTACACCTCGACCATCATGCAGATCGACTTCAACATCTCGCCCTGGATCGGCATGGTCGCGGGCGGCGTGGTGGCTGCGATCGCGAGCCTGCCGGTCGGCTGGCTCTGCTTCCGCCTGCGCGGCCCCTATTTCACCATCGCGACCATCGCGACCGCGCAAGCGTTGATGCTGATCTTCCTGAAATTCCGCGATCTCGCCTGGGGCGCGGAAGGCACCACGATTCC
>DATHMA010000118.1:0-2271 GCA_035487555.1 Bradyrhizobium sp.
GATGCCGCCGATGCGACCATAGGCTCGTCCTGACTGAAACTCGCCAGGCACTGTTGATGGAGCTGCGGATCGGTAATCGGACCACACTCTTCCGCATGCGCGCCGACCCCTGGCCATCTTCCTGTTCGACCTGCTGTTTCTTGACGGCGAAAATCTGAGCGTTTTGCCGCTGGTCGATCGCAAAGGGCGGCTGGGAACACTCCTTGCCGGTATGCCGGGATCGCTTCGGTATAACGATCATCAGATCGGCCAGGGCCCTGCCTTCCATCGGGTGGGCTGCGAGCACCGGCTTGAAGGCATCGTCTCGAAACGGGTCGACGGCCGTTACGAGCCCGACCGGCGCACCTGGCTCAAGACGAAATGCCTCAACCGGGAAGAATTTGTCGTCGTCGGCTGGAGCGATCCGGAGGGCAGATAACGGACCTCCGTCCGATGGCGCTCGGGCTTCCGATCGCGACGCCTTTTGGCCATAGCTTCGACCGTCGGAGTACGGCGGGTCACCCCTCCGGTAGGCCAGCGAGGCGCAGGCCGGTGACGTAGAGTTCGAGAACTTCCGGTGCCTGATAGTGTGCGGACCCGAGAAAGCCGGCGATGGTCAGCTTGGGGTCAATGGCAAGCATTCGGCTGAGTTCGGCGCGTGCCTCGTCGAGTTGGCCGAGATGCGCCAACGCGGCGACTTTCACCCGCATCGCTGTGACGGTGCGCGGCTGGTCATGCAAGGCGCGGTCGGCCCATTCGATCGCCTGTTCAAAGCGGCGCGCGGCGAGATGAGCGATAGCGAGATTATAGGCGTTGCGAAAGGTATACGGATCGAAAGGGCTCAAGCGACGCGCCCGTTCGATGGCTTCGATCGCTGCCTCGGGCTGATTGCGCCACGCGTGGATAATCCCTCTGGCCAGCCAGGCGTTAGCCGAGTTCGGGTTGAGCGCCATGGCGCGATCGAGAGCCGCCGCCGCCATCGCAGCCTCGCCGGCCAGGAAAAACAGCGTCAACGCCGCCTGCCAAATCGTCTCGGCGTCATCGCGCGCGGCTTCGAGCGCCTGGCGGGCCAGACGGCAGGCTTCGCCGGTGTCCTCATCCGACAGCGCTCCCCATCCCTGAGTCCGCTGCAGCATCCGACACCAGCCGACCATGGCTGCGGCCGGCGTGTAGGACGGATCAATCGCCAGCGCCTCTCGGGCGAGGACGACTGCCTCGGCAAAGGCCTCATCGGTATAACGATAGGATTGCGCTAATGCGCGCAGATACAGGTCGTAAGCGGTGAGGTTCGCGCTCGGCTTACGGCTGGCCCGTTCGATCTCGGATTGGCGCAGCTTTGGTTCGATCGCGCCGGCGACGCTGGACGCGACCTGATCTTGCAGCTCGAAAATGTCGTCGAGCGCGCCGTCGAAGCGGGCGGCCCAGATGTGCGCACCGGTCGTCGTGTCGATCAATTGCCCGGCGATGCGCACCCGGTTGCCGGCTTTGCGCACGCTGCCTTCGAGCACATAGCGCACCCCCAATTCCTGCGCCACCTGCTTCACGTCGACGGCGCGGCCCTTGTAGGTGAACGCGGAGTTGCGGGCGATGGCGAAGAGCCACGGCAGCCGCGCAATCGCCGTCGTGATCTCCTCGACCATGCCGTCGACGAAATATTCCTGTTCGGGATCGCCGGACATGTTCTGGAATGGCAGTACCACCAGCGAGGGTTTGTCGGGGAGCGCGAGCATGGGCGTCGGGGACTCCGGCGGAGCGATGGCCGACTCGGTCACCCGAACGTGAAATACCCGAACGGGCCTGGCGATGTTCTTGACCGCCTGCTCACCCATATCGTCGAAGGAGAAATCGAGCTTGTCGCGCACCTGGTCGCGCACGACCCGGCTGACGCAGATTCCACCGGGTTCGGCCAGGGCTTCAAGCCGCGCTGCGACATTGACGCCATCGCCGAAAATGTCCCCGTCCTCTACGATGATGTCGCCGAGATTGATGCCGACACGAATCTCGATGCGCTGATCATTGGGAACGCCAAGGTTGCGCACGACCATCTCGCGCTGCATCTCAACGGCGCACCTCACGGCATCGACAACGCTAGCAAACTCGACCAGCATCCCATCTCCGGTCGTCTTAACGATGCGGCCCTTGTGCTGGTCAAATTTCGGGTGGATCAACTCGCGCCGCAGCGTGCGGAGTGAGGCGAGCGTACCTTCCTCGTCTGCGCCCATAAGCCGCGAATAGCCGACGACATCGGCCGCCATAATTGCCGCTAGACGCCGTTCGACTCGCTCTTCGCTC
>DATHMA010000119.1:0-20793 GCA_035487555.1 Bradyrhizobium sp.
CGATTTTCACGCGAGGCTGGGACCGAAAATTGGAGCTGGTCGGCGCCGAGGCAAAGAAGACCAAACGGGAGATCAACACCGTGTGGATCTATCCGCCACGCGCCGAGCGTGCCGCAGCGCTGGCCTCGGCCGATCCGGAGCGAGTCACTGACTTGTAGGCGCCTCGTGACAAGGGCCGCGCTCTGCGCAGGAGCGCGGCCTACCCATTATCCAGCAATGGTGGATAATGCTTCAAATTTTCCCCGGATTATCATGGCTTGGGAGACATTGCATGTTCCGGGCATCTCAAGAGGCCCATTGGGGCGCAGACTGAAGTTTCAGGAGGATGTCATGTCGGACGCAACTTATGTAGCTGAAAAGAATACGAAAATCAGCCTTTCCCCGTCGCGCCGGGCGATCAAGCGCGCAGCGCTCGCATTGGCTTTGGCCCTTGGCGTCGCCGCAGCCGGCGATTTTGGCCACTATTACCTGACCACCGGCCGTTACCTCGAAAGCACCGACGACGCCTATGTGAAGGCCGATTCGACCATCATCGCACCGAAGGTCTCGGGCTATATCGCCGAGGTGCTGGTCTCCGACAACGAGCCGGTCAAGGCCGGCCAGTTGCTCGCCCGCATCGACGACCGCGACTTCAGGACCGCGCTGAACCAGGCCAAGGCCGACGTCGCAGCGTCAGAGGCCGCCGTGCGCAACCTCGATGCCCAGATCGAATTGCAGGGGCCGCTGATCCAGCAGCAGTCGGCCGACGTCGATGCGGCCGGGGCCAATCTCAAATTCGCGCAGGAAGAACGCAGCCGCTACGACGATCTGATGAAATCCGGCTCCGGCACCGTGCAGCGCGCCCAGCAGACCGACGCGGCTTTGCGCGCCCAGACCGCGCAATTGCAACAGAGCAAGTCCGGTCTGATCGCGGCCAACAAGAAGATCGAGGTGCTCTCGACCCAGCGCGCCCAGGCGAGCGCCCAGCTCGATCACGCCCGCGCGGTCGAGGAGCAGGCGGCGCTGAACCTGTCCTACACCCAGATCACCGCCCCTGTTGAAGGCACGGTCGGCGCGCGCACGCTGCGGGTGGGTCAGTACGTCCAGGCCGGCACGCAGTTGATGGCCGTGGTGCCGCTGGATGCGGTCTATGTCGTCGCGAACTTCAAGGAGACCCAGCTCACGAACGTCCGCGACGGGCAGCCGGTCGAGATCGAGGTCGACAGCTTCCATTCGACCAAGCTGAAGGGCCATGTCGACAGCCTGTCGCCGGCGAGCGGCCTGGAGTTCGCCCTGCTGCCGCCCGACAACGCCACCGGCAACTTCACCAAGATCGTGCAGCGTGTTCCCGTGAAGATCGTGCTCGACAATCCGAGCCTGAAGGGCCTGCTGCGGCCGGGCATGTCGGCGGTGCCGACCGTCGATACCAAGGCGACCGTGGTCGCCGAACGCAAGGCGGAGGAGCAGATCGCCTCCAATGCGGCCAAGGTCCGTCCGGCAGGCGGCTAAAGGCTTGAAGCGGCCATCCAGCGGGGCATCTTAAAGTCCTGCTGGATAATGCTTCCACATTTCCCCCGATTATCGAAACCCACCGTTCAATGCATGCTCTCCCGGCAAGGCAAGAGGAGACGAACATGACTGCGCTTCAAGCAACCCTCGATAACACTCCCTCTCCCGCTCGCGACATCCAGCCCGCCGCCACGCCGGCCGCCCCGACCGTTTCGGCGAAGACCTGGATTGCGGTGATCGGCTCCACGCTTGGCGCCTTCATGGCGGTGCTCAACATTCAGATCGTCAACGCCTCGCTGACCAACATCCAGGGCGGGATCGGCGCCGGCATCGATGATGGCGGCTGGATTTCGACCTCCTATCTGATCGCCGAGATCGTGGTGATCCCGCTGTCCGGCTGGCTCGCCCAGGTGTTCTCGGTCCGCATCTATCTCCTCACCAATGCCTTCCTGTTCCTTATCTTCTCGGCGGCCTGTGCCCTCGCGCAGGACCTGCCGCAGATGATTGTACTGCGCGCCATCCAGGGCTTTACCGGCGGCGTGCTGATCCCGATGGCATTCACCTTGATCATCACGCTGTTGCCGAAGAGCAGGCAGCCGATTGGGCTCGCGATGTTTGCGATCTCCGCGACCTTCGCGCCCGCGATCGGCCCGACCATCGGCGGCTATCTCACCGAGAACTGGGGCTGGCAATATATCTTCTATGTCAACGTCGTCCCCGGCGCCGTGATGATCGGCATGCTCTACTTCTCGCTGGACGCAAAGCCCATGAAGCTGTCGCTGCTGCGCGAAGGCGACTGGGCCGGCATCATCACCATGGCGATCGGCCTGTCGGCGCTGCAGACCGTGCTGGAAGAAGGCAACAAGGACGATTGGTTCGGCTCGCCCTTCATCGTCCGCCTCGCCGTGATTGCCGCGGTCGCGCTGACGCTGTTCATCGTGATCGAGCTGACCGCCAGCAAGCCGCTCCTGAATCTGAAACTCTTGTTCCGCCGCAATTTCGGCTTCGGCATGCTCGCCAACTTCCTGCTCGGCATTGCGCTGTACGGCTCGGTCTACATCCTGCCGGTCTATCTCGCCCGCATCCAGGGCTACAATTCCGAGCAGATCGGCATGGTGCTGGCATGGACCGGCCTGCCGCAGCTCGTGCTGATCCCGCTGGTGCCGCGCCTGATGAAGCGTTTCGACCCGCGTATCATCATCGGAATCGGCTTTGCCCTGTTCGCCGGCTCGAACTTCATGAATATCTTCATGACCAACGACTACGCCGCCGATCAGCTGCTCTGGCCGAACGTCGTCCGTGCCATCGGTCAGGCCCTTTGCTTCGCGCCTCTCTCCGCGGTCGCCACCGCCGGCATCGAGCACGAGAATGCCGGTTCCGCATCCGCCCTGTTCAACATGATGCGCAACCTTGGCGGCGCTATCGGCATCGCCGCGTTGCAGACCCTGCTGACCAAGCGCGAGCAATATCACTCCAACGTGCTGATGCAGTCGGTATCGATGTTCGAGCAGGCGACACGCAACCGGCTCGACCAGCTCACGCAGTATTTCATGAACCACGGCGTGATCGACCGCGTTGATGCCGCGCACCGCGCCTATGTCGCGATCGGCAATGTCGTACAGAAGCAGGCCTTCATCCTCGCATTCAGCGACACCTTCTACCTGCTCGGCGTGGCACTGATCGTCGCCCTTCTCGCCTCATTGATGCTGAAGAAGCCCGACCACGTTGACGCCGGCGGCGCCCACTAACCACCTACCCCCAACCTGCAAAGGAGAACGACCATGAAACCCCGCATGAACTTCTACCAGGCCGCGCCCGACACCATCAAAGCGCTGACCGCGCTGGAAACCCAGATCCAGGCCTCCGGCCTCGAGCAGTCGCTGATCGAGCTGGTCAAGACCCGCGCCTCGCAGATCAATGGCTGCGCCTTCTGCATCAACATGCACACCCAGGACGCCCGCAAGCGTGGCGAGACCGAGCAGCGGCTCTATCTCCTCAACGCCTGGCGCGAGGCGCCCGCCTACACCGACCGCGAGCGCGCCGCACTCGCCTGGACCGAGGCGGTGACGCTGATCTCCGAGACGCACGCGCCCGATGATGTCTATAACGAGGTTCGCGCGCATTTCTCGGAAGCCGAGACCGTCAACCTCACCATGCTGATCGCGACCATCAATTCCTGGAACCGGCTCGCGATCTCGTTCCGCGCGGTACCCCCGGTGAAAGTCGCCGCCGCGACCGCAGCCTGATCAGGTACCTGTCGCCTCTACGTCCCAGTAGCCTTGGCGAAGTCGACATAGATTTCGCGAAGGCGCGTGGCCACCGGCCCCGGCTTGCCGTTGGCCACCGTTTTGCCGTCGATGCTCACCACCGGCTGCACAAAGGACGACGCGCTGGTGATAAAGGCTTCCTTCGCCTTCAGCGCTTCCTCGATCGAGAACGCCCGTTCCTCGACCCGGAGTTGGCGTTCTTCCGCGAGCTTCACCACCGCCTTGCGGGTGCAGCCCGGCAAGATCTCGCTGCCGTTCTGACGCGTCACGATCACGTCGTCCTGCGTCAGAATAAACGCCGACGAAGAGCCGCCCTCGGTCACCTTGCCATCCTCGATCATCCAGGCCTCGCCGGCGCCGGCTTCGGCCGCCGCCTGCTTGGCCAGCACCTGCGCCAGCAGCGCCACGCTCTTGATGTCGCGGCGTGTCCATCGGATATCAGGCACGGTGATCACGCCGATGCCCGTCTTGGCGGACGCCGCATTCACGATGTCCTTCACCGAGGTGAACATGATCATGGTCGGCTTCACGCCCTTCGGGAACGCGAAGTCGCGCCCCGTGTCGGCGCCGCGCGTCACCTCGATATAGACCAGCCCGTTCTCGAGCTTGTTGCGGCCGATCAGCTCCTTCTGGATCTCAATGATGCGCTCGATGCTCTCCGGCAGCGGCAGCGCAATCTCGCCGACCGACCGCTTGAGCCGCGCCAAATGCGAGTCATTGTCGACCAGCTTGCCGTCGAGCACGGCCGAAACCTCGTAAATGCCGTCGGCAAACAGAAAGCCGCGGTCGAGGACAGAGACCTTGGCCTCCGAAAGGGGCACAAACGAACCGTTGACGTAAGCGATCGAGTCCAAGGTGATTTCTCCTGTCGCGACAATTGCGTCGCATCATATAGGCAATTCAACGCCGTCAATAAACCCCAACCTCGTCATTCCGGGATGGCCCGAAGGGCCAGGCCCGGAATCCATAACCACGGCCTGGGGTTATGGATTCTCTGATGTGCAATTGCACATCATAGCTCGCCGCTTTGCGGCGCCCCGGAGTGACGGCGCCATTAGTGTGATAGAATCTTCGACAAGAACTTTTGCGCCCGATCACTCCGCGGCTTGCCGAAGAAATCGGTCTTCTGCGCGTCCTCGACGATTTCGCCCTTGTCCATGAAGATCACGCGGTTGGCGACCTTGCTGGCAAAGCCCATTTCGTGGGTGACCACCATCATAGTCATGCCCTCGCGCGCGAGATCGACCATCACGTCGAGCACTTCGCTGATCATTTCGGGATCGAGCGCCGAGGTTGGCTCGTCGAACAGCATGGCGATCGGGTCCATGGCGAGCGCGCGCGCAATCGCCACGCGCTGCTGCTGTCCGCCGGACAATTGCGCTGGATATTTCTGGGCGTGCTCCGTGAGCCCGACCCGTTCCAGAAGCTTGTTGCCCTTGGCCATCGCCGCATCATGCGAGCGGCCCAGCACCTTCTCCTGCGCGAGGCAGAGATTTTCGATGATGCGCAAATGCGGAAACAGCTCGAAATGCTGGAACACCATGCCGACGCGCGAGCGCAATTCCGGCAGATTGGTCCTGGGATCGTTGACCTTGATGCCGTCGATGCTGATCTCGCCATCCTGGAACGGCTCCAGCGCGTTGACGCATTTGATCAGGGTAGATTTGCCCGAACCCGACGGACCACAGACCACGACCACCTCGCCCTTGGCAACAGAAGTGGTGCAATCCTTCAGCGCCTGGAAGCTCGCCGTGTACCATTTATTGACGTGGCTGATCTCGATCATGGGCAAGCTCACCTCAGCGAACAATGGCGATACGCGCCTGCAGGCGGCGGACGCCGAACGACGCGATACAGGAAATGACGAAATAGACGAGCGCAGCGAACAGATACATCTCGACCAGCCGGCCGTCGCGCTGCGCGACCTTGCTGGCCGCGCCGAGGAAATCCGGGATCGACAGCACATAGACCAGCGAAGTGTCCTGGAACAGCACGATGGTCTGGGTCAGCAGCACCGGCAGCATATTGCGGAAGGCCTGCGGCAGCACGACATAGCGCATGGTCTGGCGATAGTTCAGGCCGAGCGCCTGCGCTGCCGCCGGCTGGCCCTTCGAGATCGACTGGATGCCGGCGCGCATGATCTCGGAAAAATACGCCGCCTCGAAGATGATGAAGGTGATCAGCGAGGACGCAAAGGCGCCGACATGAATCGGACGCGAGCCGCCCGTCAGCCACTGTCCGATATACGGCACCAGGAAGTAGAACCAGAAGATCACGAGCACGAGCGGCAGCGAGCGCATGAAATCGACATAGATTCCCGCGATGCGCGACAGCAGCCGGTTGCCCGACAGGCGCATCAGCGCGATCAGCGTGCCGAATACCAGGCCGCCGGTGGCACCCAACGCCGTCAGGGTCAGCGTGAACGTCATCCCCTCTTCGAAGAGATAGGGAAGCGAGCGGCGGATGACGTCGAAATCGAAATTGGCCAGCATCGGCGCTCATTTCCCCGAGATGTAGCCGGGGATCGCCACGGCCCGTTCGACGAAACGCATGGCGGTCACGACGACGAGGTTGAGCAGGAGATACAGCACCGTCGCGGCGGTGAAGGCTTCGAAGACCTGGAACGAAAATTCCTGCATCGAACGCGCCTCGCCGGTGAGCTCGATCAGGCCGATGGTGATCGCGACCGCCGTGTTCTTGATGGTCGAAAGGAATTCCGATGTCAGCGGCGGCAGGATGATGCGGAACGCCATCGGCAGCAGCACATAACGATAGACCTGCAATGTGGTCAGGCCGAGTGCGGTCGCCGCCTGCTTCTGGCCGCGCGGCAACGAGCCGATGCCGGCCTGCAATTGCACGGCAACCCGCGCCGACATGAACAGGCCGATGCCGATCGCAGCCGTCCAGAACGGCGCGTTGGGCAGTTGCTTCAGCCATAGCCCGGCCGCTCTCGGCAGCAGCTCCGGCAGCACGAAGAACCACAGGAAGAGCTGCACCAAGAGCGGCATGTTGCGGAAGAACTCGACATAGACGAAGCCGATCCACGATGCCGTCTTCGACGGCAGCGTGCGCAGCACGCCGACGATCGAACCGGAGACCAGCGCGATGACCCAGGCAAGCATCGACGTCTTGATGGTCAGCACCAGTCCCGACAGCAGCAAGTCGAGATAGGTGCCGGTGCCCATCGGGTTCGGCTCGAAGAAAATACCCCAGTTCCAGTGATAGTTCACGGATGCCCCCGCTCGCTTCTCACATCGCCCTGTAGGAATCCGGTTCCGGCGAATCCGACGGTTTCGCGAATTCCGCCTTCAGCTCCGGAGCAATCGGCGTATTCAGGTTCAGGTCCTTCGGCGGAATCTTCGACATGAACCATTTATCGTAGAGCTTTTGGCCCTCGCCCGAGGTGTAGAGCTCTGCCGTCGCAGCATCGACCACTTTCTTGAAGGCCGGATCGTCCCTGCGCAGCATGATTCCATAGGGCTCCGGCTTCGAGAATGCGTCAGGCGAAATCACGTAGGCCGCGGGCTCCTTCGAACCCGCGATGAAGCTCGCGATCAGGACGTCGTCCATCACGAGCGCCGCGGCGCGATCGGTCTCGACCATCAGGAACGCCTCGGCGTAATCCTTGGCGGGCACGATGGTGATGCCGAGGTTTCGCGCCGCGTTGACCTCTGTGAGCTGCTTGATGTTGGTGGTGCCGGCGGTCGAGACCACCGTCTTGCCCTTGAGGTCATTGATCGTGTTGAGGTTGTTTGCCTTCTTGGAGACGAAGCGGCTCGCGGTCAGGAAATGCGTGTTGGTGAAGGTGACCAGCTTCTGCCGCTCCGCGTTGTTGGTGGTCGAGCCGCATTCGAGATCGATGGTGCCGTTGGCGAGCAGCGGAATGCGCGTAGCCGAGGTAACCGGATTCAGCTTGACCTCAAGCTTGTCGAGCTTGAGCTCCTTCTTCACGGCATCGGCGATGGCGTAGCAGATATCCATCGCGAAGCCGACCGGCTTCTGGCTGTCGTCGAGATAGGAGAAGGGAATGGAGGCGTCGCGGAAGCCGAGCGTGATGGCGCCGGTTTCCTTGATTGTCTTCAGCGTCCCCGTCAGCTCCTCGGCGCGGGCCTGGCTTACGCCCAACGCCGCGAGCGCAAAACCCAGAATTGCCCTTCGTTTCATTTGTGGTCTTCCCTCAGCGTGATCTGGCCGGATCACATGCACAAACCGGGCCGGAATGGCCCGGTTTGCGACCGTTGATGCAATCTCTCGTTACGGCTTGTACGAAGCCGGATCCGGTGAATCCGACGGCTTGGCGAATTCGGCCTTCAGTTCAGGCGAAATCGGCGTATTCAAGTTCAGGTCCTTCGGCGGAATCTTCGCCATGAACCACTTGTCGTAGAGTTTCTGGCCTTCGCCCGACGTATAGAGCGCGGCGGTCGCGGCATCGACCACCTTCTTGAACGGCGCGTCGTCCTTGCGCAGCATGATGCCATAGGGCTCGGGCGTGGAAAACGCATCCGTGGAGATGACATAGTCGGACGGCGACTTCGATCCGGCGACGAGGCTTGCGAGCAGAATATCGTCCATCACGAAGGCGACCGCGCGGTCGGTCTCGACCATCAGGAAGGACTCGGCGTGATCCTTGGCCGGCACGATGGTGGCACCGAGACTGCGCGACACATTGGCTTCGGTGAGTTGCTTGATGTTGGTGGTGCCGGCGGTCGAGACCACCGTCTTGCCCTTCAGGTCATCGATCGATTTGAGGCCACTCGATTTCTTGAAGACGTAGCGGCTGGCGGTGAGGAAGTGGGTGTTGGTGAAGGAGACCTGCTTCTGCCGCTCGGCATTGTTGGTGGTCGAGCCGCATTCGAGATCGATCGTGCCATTCGCCATCAGCGGAATCCGTGTCGCCGAGGTCACCGGGTTGAGCTTGACCTCGAGCTTGTCGAGCTTCAGCTCCTTCTTCACGGCATCGACGATCTTGTAGCAGATGTCCATGGCGAAGCCGACCGGCTTCTGGTTGTCGTCGAGATAGGAGAAGGGAATCGAGGAGTCGCGGTAGCCGAGCGTGATCGCGCCAGTCTCCTTGATGTTCTTCAACGTGCCGGTCAGCTCTTCGGCGCCGGCCTGGCTCGCGCCAAACGCGGCGGCGAGCGCCAGCCCCAACAGAATATTACGGTTCATGCATGTACTCCTTGCTTAGGTGATACCTGTGCCTTCGAAATTTCACTCAATACCGGCGCGATGTAGCGTCGGAACTGTTCGGGGTTTTCGCTCATCGGAAAATGGCCGAGCTCAGCCATGACGGTAACGTGGGCGCCGGCGATGGAAGCCGCCGTGCGCCTAGTGTCTTCCGGCGGGCAGGAAAAGTCATACTCCCCAGTTAGGAGATAAAGCGGGCAGATGTCCGTATCGATCTTCTGCACCCTGCCGCGCAGGTCACCGTCGACGCGATAGAAATAGAGGTCGCCCTTGAACACGCCGGGGCCGCCCTGCTTGTAGGCCCACAGCGTCTCGTCGCGCGTTGCCTTCGGGCTCTGCGGCGCAATCAGCCCGGATACCAGCGCGGCGCAGACCTCGCCGCCATGGACGTCGGGGCGATTGAGCCAGGTCGTGTCGTACCACGGCTGCTGGAAGTCGGCGGCCTCGAGCCCGATAAGCGCGCGAAATTCGGCGGCATGATCGATCGCGAGATTGAGCACGATGCGCCCGCCGATCGAACAGCCCATCACCACGGGCTTCTCCAGCTTCAACGCCTTGCAGAAGGCGCGGATGGTGTCCGTGTAGCGCACGATCGTGAGCTGATATTCGTCGCCATTCCAGCCTGCCGGCGGATTGGATTTGCCGTGCCAGGGCATGTCGAAGGCGATGATGCGGAAGTTCTTCGCAAACTCCTTATCCGCGAGCAGACGCCGCCACTGGCGGCCATCGGCACCTGCGGTGTGCAGGCACACCAGCGGAATGCCCGAGCCGCTCTCCTCGAAATAGATGCGATGCATGTCGCCGCCGATGTCGACATGGACATAGCGGCCGACCATCGGCTCGATCTCTCCGTTCATGCGGCCGCCTTCGCTTGGCGGAGCCGCGGCAGCGCCAGCAGGTCCTTGAAATACTGCAAATGGGTCATGAAGGGATGCAACTCGCCTTCGACGACCGCCTCGCCGCGCTTGGTCAGCGCAAGCAAATCATGGAAACCGGGCTTCGGCATCGGCTTCCAATATTCGCTCCACGCTACAGGCGTCGCGCGATAGGAGAAGCGCCACGAGCGCATCAGCGTGGGCTTCACGGTGAACTCGACGATGCGGCCGGCGCGGATCGAGACGAAAAATGGCTGCTCCATCGGCCCGAGCCGGCAGTCACAATCGAGGAAGCGGCCACGGGTGATAAGCGCGGGATCTGCCACGAGCAGCGCGGGAATGTCGGAAAACGCTTCAATCACGGCGTCGGCGTTTGGAGCTTGCGTCATGCGTTTTTGAGCAGTTTCCTGCGATGCCGGCACTGGCAACGGAACCATGATGGCCCGAACGGGAGGCCGTCGCAAGGCAGGTTTGGTGCTACACTTTAGTCGGGTCCGATGTGAATGTTTTGTCCGCAGCCGTGACGTGGGTGGTGATCAGCGCCCAGAGGCTGAACAGGCACACCGCCGTGAGAAAATAGCCCGGGGCAAGATCGCCGATCGCGGCAAACGTGCCGAGCCAGGTCACAATCGCCGGTCCCGAGCCGCCAAAGGCCGTGACGCCGATATTGTAGCTGAGGCCAAGGCCCGTCGCGCGCGTCGAAGCTGGAAACAGCTCCGACATCAGCGCCGCCACGGCGCCGAGATAGAGCGCCTTCAGCGAACCAAGAAACAGCACGGCGAGCACGATGACAACTCCGCTCGGTTTGCTCGCAAGCAGCAGGAACAGCGGGAAGACCGCAAACAGCAACACCGTGCCCATCATGATCAGGTAAGTCGTGCGTCCGATCTGATCGGAAATCCAGCCGGCGACAGGATTGAGAACCATGCCGGCAAGCCCGGCCGCGAAGGCGGCGAGGTAGCCGATGGTCGGCGACAGATGCAGCGCTTTGACCACATAGGTCGGCATGTAGATGATAAGATAATTGACCGCGGTGGCGGTCGCGATCGCACCGACCCCAAGCAGCACGCGGAATTTCTGCGTCGTCAAAACATTGCGGACCGGCGTGTCGCCCTTGTCCGCGGGCGGCGCCGTCGCATCGTCGATGCGGTTGCGGATGTAGAGGCCGATCGGTCCGATCAACGCACCGAACAGGAACGGGATGCGCCAACCCCAGCTTTGCAGATCGGCCTCGCTCAGAATAGAGGTCAAAAGCGCGCCGAAGGCCGCGCCGAGCAGCGAGCTCAGGCCCTGGCTTGCGAATTGCCAGCTCGCGACAAAGCCGCGCCGTCCCGGCATGTGCTCGACCAGGAACGCAGTCGAGCTGCCGAACTCGCCGCCGGCAGAGAAACCCTGCACGAGGCGAGCCACGATGACGAGGAGCGGCGCAAGCACACCGATCGTCTCGAAGGTCGGCATCAACGCTACCGCGAGCGTGCCGCAGGTCATCATCGCGATCGAAAGCAGCAACGACGCCTTGCGGCCATAGCGGTCCGCATAGGTGCCGAGCAGCACGCCACCAACCGGCCGCGCCAGAAACGTCAGGCCAAAGGTGCCGAAGGTGAGCAACAGCGAGGTGGTCGGGTCATTCGTGGGAAAGAAGGCCTTCGACAGATAGACGGCGAAAAAGGCGTAGACCGAAATGTCGAACCATTCGAGCGCATTGCCCAGCGAAGTCGCGACCACGAGCCTGGTCACGTTCCTCTCGCGCGATGCGTCGAGCTCGCTCGTCTCTGCGTGGGCCGATAATGCCATCCAGTTTCCTCCCCGCCCTTTAGGCCTGCTGTGCCCGCTCGCCGAGATCCCAGAACAGACCGGCCATGATGCCGAGCGCCTCTTCCGTCACCGACAGCAGAATGTGCTCGTCGGGCGCGTGCTGCGAGCAGCCGGGATAGGAATGCGGCACCCAGATCGTCGGCAGGCCCAGCGTTTCCGAGAACACGTCGTTCGGCAGCGAGCCGCCGAAATTCGGCAGCACCGCGGGCGGGCTGCCCGTGGTCTTGTGGATCGAATCCGCGGCCCATTTGATCCAGGGGCTGTCGAAATCGGTGCGCGAGGCAATGAAGCTCTGCGTCGCGCTGACCTCGACCATGGTGAAGCCCTTGCCGTGCAGATGCGTGCGCACGGCGTCGACCACCTGCTCATGCTTGGTGCCGACCACGAAACGGAGCTGGAGCACCGCGCGGGCGTGACCAGGGATCGCGTTCGCGGGTTTGTCGATATTGCCTGACGACATCGCCAGCACTTCGAGCGTGTTCCAGGCGTAGAGCCGCTCGGCCGCCGAGAGCCCCTCCTCGCCCCAATTCTCTGACAGCGCCGGCTCGTCGGCCGACGGCTTGACTTCCACGTCGGCGAGATAGGCGCGGATCTGGTTGGTGAGCCGCGGCGGCTTCAGCGCCTCCAGCTTCATCCGCCCCTGCTCATCGACCAGGCTCGCAATCGCATTGGCGAGGATGGTGGCGGGGTTGGCGAGCACGCCGCCCCAATTGCCGGAATGATGCCCACCTTCGCGCAAATTCACATCGAGATGAATTCGGATGCCGCCGCGGCAGCCAAGGAAGATGGTCGGCCGATCCGCCGAAAGCCGCGGTCCGTCGGAAGCGAGCAGCAGGTCGGCCTTCAGCTCGTCGCGCAGTGACGCGCAAACCGCGTTCAGCTCGGGCGAGCCGGTCTCCTCCCCCATCTCGACCAGGAATTTTGCATTGAAGCCGAGCTTGCCGCCGCGTGCCTTGCGCACCACTTCCAGCGCGGCAAGGTTGATGCTGTGCTGGCCCTTGTTGTCGGCTGTGCCGCGGCCATAGACGCGGTTGCCGACTTTCGTGGTTTTCCAGGGATCCAGATTGTCGCGCCATTCGCCTTCCATGCCGTCGACGACGTCGCCATGGCCATAGATCAGCACGGTCGGCAGCTTCGCGTCCTCCTGATACCGGGCGACCAGGAACGGCGACTTGCCGCCCGGGGATTCGACGATGCGGCTTTCGAAATCGAGCTCGGCGAAGCTCTGCCGCATCTCCTGCTCCAGATAGGCGCGCAGCTCCTTGGGCCGGCCGCCATTCTGGCTTTCGGTCTGAAACGCCACCCGGCGTTCCAAGGTTTTCAGGAACTCGCCGGAGGCGATGAGTTGGTGGGCGTTAGCGATGGCGTCGGTGCGGGTCATCTGTTGCTTTTTCTTTTGCGTCGCGAGAATTCTTCAACTGTCAGGTCAGCGTATCCAGATATCGGCGCGGCCGGAAGCAGCCAAACGCGCGATTTGTCTTGCTAAGGCGCACGGGATCGGAACAATCCCTTGCAAATAACGGGCCCGGGGAGAACGACGACCGCCATGACCAAGGAAATCCGGCTCAACGCCTTCGCCATGAACTGCGTGGCGCATCAATCGCCGGGGCTGTGGACCCATCCGCGCGACCGCACGGCCGAATATAACCGCCTGCCCTATTGGCTCGATCTGGCGAAGGCGCTGGAGCGCGGCCGCTTCGATGGCCTCTTCCTTGCGGACGTGCTCGGCGTCTATGACGTCTATGGCAACAGCCCCGATGCCGCGCTGAAATATGCGACGCAGACGCCGGCGAACGAGCCGCTGCTCTTGATCTCCGCGATGGCTGCGGTGACAAAACATCTCGGCTTCGGCGTCACCTCCAATCTCTCCTTCGAGCCGCCCTACCCGTTCGCGCGGCGGATGTCGACGCTCGATCATCTCACCGAAGGGCGCATCGGCTGGAACGTCGTGACCGGCTATCTCGACAGCGCCGCGCGCGGCGCCGGCAAGGACAAGCAGACCGCGCATGACGACCGTTACGACATCGCGGACGAATATATGGAGGTCGTCTACAAGCTCTGGGAAGGAAGCTGGGAGGACGACGCCGCGATCCGCGACCGCGCGCGTGGCATCTTCACCGATCCGTCGAAAGTGCATCGCGTCAGCCATGAGGGCCCAAACTACCGGCTCAACGCCATCCATCTCGCTGAGCCCTCGCCGCAGCGGACACCCGTGCTGTACCAGGCCGGCACCTCGCCGCGCGGCCGGCAGTTCGCCGCCCAGCATGCGGAATGCGTGTTCATGTCGGGGCCGTCCGCCAAAGTGATCGCGCCGCGCGTGGCCGCGATTCGCGAGCAGGCCGCGAAGTGCGGGCGCGATCCACGTGAGATTTTGATGTTCAGCATGTTCACGGTGATCCTGGGCGAGACCGAGGCCAAGGCGAAAGCGAAATACGAGGATTATCGCCGGCACATCAGCCCCGAGGGCGCGCTCACCCTGATGTCGGGCTGGACCGGCGTCGACTTCTCGCAGATGGCGCTCGACCAGGAGGTGCGTCATGTCACCAACGACGCCGGCCGCACCGCGATGGACAACATCACCCGCGCCGATCCCGATCGCGTCTGGACCGTGCGCGAGGTGGCCGAGCATGTCGGCATCGGCGGCATCGGACCCGTCATCGTCGGCACGCCGCAAAAAGTCGCCGACGAGATCGAAGCGTGGTTCGAGGCCACTGACGTCGACGGGCTGAACATGCCGTTTGCGGTCTCGCCCGGCGATTTCGAGGACATCTCCGACATGCTGGTGCCGGAGCTGACGCGCCGCGGGCGGTATAAGACGAAGTATGCGGACGGCACGCTGCGGGAGAAGCTGTTCGGGGCGGGCCGTGCGAAATTGGGCGCGCCGCATCCGGCCGCGCAGTATCGGCCGGGTGTGACGCAGAAGGCGGCGGAGTAATCTTGTAGGGTGGGCAAAGGCGCGAAGCGCCGTGCCCACCTTCCACACACCGGCTGCGAAATGGTGGGCACGCTTCGCTTTGCCCACCCTACGCTTTCGTCAATTGACGGAGTTACTCAACACCACCTCGATCAGCTTCGCACCCGGCCGCTTGAACGCATCCGACAGCTTCGGCTTCAACTCGGCGGGATCGGTGATGCGGATCGCTTCCAGCCCGAGCGCCTTGGCCATGCCGGTGAAATCGACCGGCGGATCGGCGAAATCCATGCCGACATAATGATCGTCACCATGGAAGGCCAAAAGGCGCTGCTTGATGATGCGGTAGCCGCCATTATTGCAGATCACGACATTGAGCGGCAGCTTGTGATGGGCGGCGGTCCAGAGCGACTGGATCGAATACATCGCGCTGCCGTCGCCGGAGACGCAGACCACCGGGCGATCAGGATTGGCGAGGCTGACGCCGACGGAGGCCGGCACGCCCCAGCCGATGCCGCCGGAAGCGAGTGCATGATAGCCGTAGCGGTCGCGATGCGGCCGCAGCGAGAGCAACTGCCGGCCCGAGGTCAGGCTTTCATCCACGAGGATAGCATTGTCGGGCATCGCCTCGACGATCTGCAACGACATGTAATCCGGATCGATCGGCGATTTAGAGGATGCCTTGCTGATCTGTTCGACCAGCGGCTTGCGCCGCGCGGTCCAGTTCCTGGTGGCGAGCTCGGCAAGGCCCTGCTTGGCGCGGCTTTCGAGCGCGGCGCCACCGGCGGCCTTGAGCGCCGGCGTGAGCGCGCGCAGCGTCTCCTTGACGTCGGCCTTGATCGCGATCTCCGCGCCATAATTCTTGGCGAGGTCCCAATCGACGAGACCGATCTGCACCATGGAAAGACCGTCCGGCATCGGATCGACTTCACTATAGACCGACATGCGCAAGGGATCGGCGCCGAGCACGATCATGAGATCATAGGGCGAGAGCACCTCGCGCACCTGCTTCTGCAAGCGCGACAGCGCGCCCATGAAGCTCGGGCTTTCGGAGAGGAATTGCGCGCCATAGGGTGTCGAGCATTGATAGGCCGGCGCGCCGAGCGCCTCGGCGAAGGCGGCTGCTTCCTTCAGCGCATCGCTCTTGACGATCTCGTCACCGGCGATGATCACCGGCCGCTGCGCTTTTAGGATGCGCGCGACCAGCGCCTGCAGCGATTCATCCGACGGTTTTACGCGTGTATCGACGCGGGTGAAACGGCCGAGCTCGATGCCGGCTTCGGAATTGAGGATGTCGCCGGGGAGCGAGATGAACACGGGGCCGGTCGGCGGCGTGGTCGCGATCTTGGCGGCGCGGCGCACGATGCGCGGCAAATCTTCCAGACGCGTCACCTCGACCGCCCATTTCACCAGCGGCTCCGCCATCTGCACCAGCGGGCCATAAAGCACCGGCTCCATCAGCCCGTGGCCCTGCTCCTGCTGGCCGGCGGTGAGGATCATCGGCGTGCCGGTGAACTTTGCGTTGAACAGCGAACCCAACGCGTTGCCGAGCCCAGGTGCGACGTGGACGTTGCAGGCGACGAGCTTGCCAGAGGCGCGGGAATAGCCGTCGGCGATCGCCACCACCAGGCTCTCCTGCATCGCCATCACATAGGTGAGGTCAGGATGGTCCTTCAGCGCGTGCATGATCGGCAATTCGGTGGTGCCGGGATTGCCGAACAGATGGGTAATGCCCTCGTCCTTGAGCAGCGCCAGGAAGGCCGAACGCCCGGTAATGCGATTCTTCATGTTTCCTCCGTCCGCAGGGCTCATGGGCCACGCGGTTGGGGCATCATGCTGATTGCGGTGCGGAGATCAATGGACGCGGCTCATGGCTGCATTGCAGGCGCTGGGATGCGGGCCTTCATGGTTCGAGACGCTGCTTCGCAGCTCCTCACCATGAGGGTCTGGCATTTCGCAACTTGTCAGGACCTCATCCTGAGGAGCCGCCAACGGGTCCGCGCGAAGCGCGGCCCGATGACAGGCTCCGCGGCGTCTCGAAGGATGGCCGCAACGAGGCTGTCACATCTCGTCCCGCGCCAACTCGAACGGGTCCTCGCCAGCGGCGCGGCGTTTCTTCTTCGAGCGCTGCCAGACCACGCCGGGAAAGCCCTTGAGCGGCACCAGCGGCTCGCCGGTGTAGGCCCATTCCTGCAGCTCCTCGATCGCGATGTGATAGAGCGGCTGGCGGCCGGTGCGGCCCGTGAACAGCGCGCGCGGGATGTTGACCATGTGTGGCGAGCGCGGGCGTTCGTAGAACAGGGGCGTGCCGCAGTTTGAGCAGAAGCCGCGTGCGGTCTTGGTCGTGGCGTCCTCGTAACGCGAAACCAGCGTCTTGCCCTTGATGACGCGAAAACGCTTGCGCCAGCTGCCGACATAGGTGGCGTAGGCCGCGCCATGCGCGCGGCGGCTCGCAGCGGAATGATCATGCCAGGCCCAGCGCGCCGGCACGTCGATCTCGAAGGCGACCTTGCCGCACAGGCATTGGCCGGCGGCGATGCCTGCTGCGGGAGCTGATTTGGCCATGTTGCATCCTCCCCCGTCATTGCGAGGAGCGAAGCGACGACGTGTCCACCGAAGCTCAACGAGCGAAGGCGGAAGCAATCCATTCTTTCCCTGCGCCGCGAGTTGGATTGCTTCGCTTCGCTCGTAATGACGAATCAGGCTTACGCCGGCGCCATCGCGTCGTAGAAGGGATAATCCGTGTAGCCGGCCACATCGCCGCCATAGAAGGTCTTGCGATCATAAGGCGTCAGCGGATAGCCGAGCCGCAGGCGCAGCGGCAGGTCCGGATTGGAGATGAAGATGCGGCCGAAGGCGATGGCGTCGGCATGGCCTTCCGCGATTGCGGCTTCCGCGGCCTCGCCGGTGAAGCCGCCGGCGGTGATCAAGACGCCCTTCCAGATCGCGCGGTACAGCACCATCGCCGAGGGCACGCCCTGCCAGTTCACCTCGGCGCGGCCGGCGCCGGAGGAGCGCGGCTCGATGAAATGCAGATAAGCGAGGCCCAGCGGATTGAGCTGCTCGATCACGTGCCTGTAGAGCGGCATCGGCTCGGCCTCGCCGCTGCCGTTGGCGATGCCGTAGGGCGACAGCCGCACGCCGACGCGGCTCGCGCCCCAGACGTCGATCGCGGCCTGCGTCACTTCCAGCAAAAAGCGCGCGCGGTTCTCGATGGAGCCGCCATAGCGGTCGGTACGCAGATTGCTGCGTGACTGCAGGAACTGCTCGACGAGATAGCCGTTGGCGCCGTGGATTTCGACGCCGTCGAAGCCGGCCGCGAGCGCATTGCGCGCGGCCTGCTTGTAGGCGGCGACGATTTCAGGGATTTCATCGGTCTCGAGAGCGCGCGGCGTTTCATACGATACAATCTTGCCGTCGGCGGTCGAGGTCTTGAGATCATCCGAGATCGCGACGGCCGAGGGCGCGACCGGCAGCACGCCGCCGGGCTGGAACGAGGAATGCGAGACGCGGCCGACATGCCAGAGCTGCAGAAAGATGAAGGCGCCCTTGGCGTGCACGGCATCGACGACCTTCTTCCAGCCTTCGCCCTGCGGCTCGCTGTAAATGCAGGGGACACCGGGATGACCGAAACCGCTCGACATAACGGACGAAGCTTCCGCAATCAGAAGGCCGCCGGGGGTGGCGCGCTGCGCGTAATATTCCGCATTCAGCGGCCGCGGCGCGAGCGAGGGTTTTTCCGCGCGCAGCCGCGTCAACGGCGCCAGCGCAACGCGGTGTTTGAGCTGGTAGGGTCCGACTTTAAGGGGTGAAAACAGATGCGGAAATTTCATGGCTGCCCCGGAATTTCTGTGACCTTTGGATGTCATTGGGCCGCATCTTGTTCGGAAATAAACTTTGACGCAATGGACCGCGGCGCGAAGACCTCCCATGCAGCCATGCTGCTGCCAATGAATCGGTGACTCTAATAGATCACCTGTGCTCTTCTTTGACCGGGACGGAGAACGAACATGCCCCTGCCAGCGATGTCGCCGAACAATGTTGCCGTCGTCACCGGAGGGGCCTCCGGGATCGGGCTTGCCGCGGCGATGCGCTTCGCCAAAGCCGGCATGAAGGTCTGCATCGCCGATCTCGGCGCCGAGCGGCTGAAGGAGGCCGAAGCGAAACTCGTTTCGGTCGCGGGCGGCGCCGCCGACATCATGACCTCGGCCACCGATGTCAGCCGCGTCGAGGAGGTAATGGCGCTGGAGAGCGCGGTGCAGAAGCGCTTTGGCGGCACCGACATCCTGATGAACAATGCCGGCATCCAGCCAGGCAGCCAGATGTTCGGACCGGCCGAGAACTGGCAACGCATCCTCGGCGTCAATCTCTGGGGCGTGATCAACGGCACGCAGGTGTTCGCCCAGCATATGATCGAGCGCGGGCGGCCGGGTCTCATCATCAACACCGGATCGAAACAGGGCATCACGACGCCACCGGGCGACCCTGCCTACAATGTCTCCAAGGCCGGCGTGAAGGCGCTCACCGAAGCCTTGCAGCACGAGCTGCGCGAGCTCGACAGCAAGATCAGCGCGCATCTGTTGATCCCCGGTTTCGTCTTCACCGGCCTCACCTCGCGCGGCCGCACCGAGAAGCCGGCCGCCGCCTGGACCGCGGAGCAGACCGTCGACTTCATGATCGAGAAGCTGGAAGCGGGCGACTTCTACATCCTCTGCCCCGACAATGACGTGTCGCGACAGCTGGACGAGCGTCGCATCCTCTGGGCGGCCGGCGATATCGTCGAGAACCGCCCGCCGCTGTCGCGCTGGCATAAGGATTATGCGGAGGCGTTCGCGGCGTTTGTGAAGCAGGGTTGAGCTCGTAGGGTGGGCAAAGGCGCGAAGCGCCGTGCCCACCGTCTCACATCGCGATCAGTAACGGTGGCCACGCTTCGCTTTGCCCACCCTGCGAAAACGACTCAAAGCGTCTCCTGCTTGTGGCCGCAATTCTTGCAGGCGAATTTTACGCGGGCAGCACCGCGTTCGGCGGAGAGCCGGTTCGGCGCGCCGCATTTTCCGCAGACGGCTTCGATGCGCGTGTTGCCCTCCTTGATGACGAGGTTGCGCTTTTCCATGGTTTCGCGGATCAGCCGCTCGGCCTCTTCCCGCATCGACTGTTTCGACATCCGGATCTATCCCGATTTTCGGAGTGCGCGTGATTTAGCGCAGACACATGACAAGTTTGCGTGAGTACACGTTCACGTCTCGACGATGACGTAACTGTCCTCGATATGAACAGGAAAAGTTTCGGCGACAAAGGGGCCCTTTTGCAGTTCCTCGCCGCTCGCAACCGCGACCGGATAGGAACGGACCTTGAACCGCTTCGGATCGAACCAGGACTGGCCATCGCGCATATCGAACTCCCAGCCGTGCCAGGGACAGCGCAACATTTCGCCGACGCGCGAACGCTGATAGACGCCGGGCTCCGGCGAGGTCAGCCGCGCCACGCAGGCCGCCTTGTCCAGCGGTGCGCCCTCATGCGGGCAGCGGTTCAATAACGCGAAGAACTCGCCATTGACATGGAACACGACGATGTCGCGGCCCTCGACACCAACGACCTTGTTGCCGCCGGGCGGAATGTCAGAGGTACGCGCGACGATGTGACGGGTCATCAGGGCTGGTTCCGGTCCAACGCCGCGAGAGGCGGCCGTGAGACAGAAGTTTAGCCCGACCAGACGAGGCGCGCAAATCAGCCGCAGGAGACTTCGGGCGCTGCCGGGCGCACCGATTGGCGTTGAACGACCGAAAAGCGCGGGCTCGCGATCCTGCCCTGATGGCTCGCGATGCCGAGCTCCAGGCTATCGGCGATACGCCGCGCGCGCTCGATGAAATGGCTGGCCGCTTTCGGCGGACAGAACGCGTTTGCGGTATTCTCGAACAGGCCGATCCAGCGATCGAAATGCGCGGGTGCGATGGGGAGCCTGACGTGCGCCTGCATCGGCTGACCGTGATAACGCCCCGTCATCAGCGCCACCGACGACCAGAACGCGCAGAGCTTTGCGATGTGCACTTCCCAGTCATGCACGCGTGTTGCGAAGACGGGCCCGAGCAGCGGATCGGCCTGCACGCGCATGTAGAAGGCGCGGACCAGCCGCTCGATCATGGCGTCGTCGATCCCGGTCTTCTCCATGAGATCGGCGGTAATGCGCCCGCGCCGCTCGGCAGCGCTTTCGGGGTCGTCTACAGCAGCCATGGCTAGTCCTCGTCTATAA
>DATHMA010000120.1:0-28435 GCA_035487555.1 Bradyrhizobium sp.
CGAGCGCGTGCCCGGCGCGGAAGCCGAACCGCCGCCGGCCAACTTCGACGATGCCTGGCCGAAACCCGATCGCGGCCGGGGTGGCGACGTTTCGCCGCAACGCCGCAGCACCCGCGCGCCATCGGGCCCGGTCGAAGCCAATGCAGGCGTCGCGCCGGAACGCAATCCCCCGCCGGCGCCGAGCGAAGGTCAGCCGGCGGTGACCGTGCTGAAGTCGGGCGTGGTCGACGGCATGGCCTATTCGCTCTACTCCGATGGCTCGATCGAGGCGCAGATGCCGGAAGGGCTGATGCGCTTTGCTTCGCTCGATGAGCTGACCGCCCATATCGACCGGCGGCCCTGAGCGATACTCTGGTCAGCAATACATAGTTGTTCTTGTCATATCGGCAGTAATCCGTAGGTTATGGCCGTCGAGCCAGCGTATTGGCGCGAAGATACTATCGAAGGACTCCTTTCATGACCGACGGCGCCGGCAAGGGCTATATCGATCTGACCGCGAATATCGTGTCGGCCTATCTCTCCAACAATCCGACGCCGGCCTCCGAAATCCCGAACCTCATCAGCCAGGTGCACTCGGCCTTGCTGCGCGTCTCGAGCGGACGCAGCGACGCGCCCGTGGAGCCGGCAAAGCCCGCGGTGTCGCTGAAAAAATCGATCAATCCGGATTACCTGATCTGTCTCGAGGACGGCAAACGCTTCAAGTCGCTGAAGCGACACCTGCGCACGCAGTACAACATGACGCCGGAGCAATACCGCGACAAATGGGGCCTGCCGGCCGACTACCCGATGGTCGCGCCGAACTATGCGGTGGCGCGCTCGCAGCTTGCGAAGAAGATGGGCTTGGGTCAGCAGCGGCGGAAGCGGAAGTAACGCTCAACTCGCGGTCGCCAGCGCGGCGCGTGCGTCCGAGCGGATGCGCTCGACCATGGCGCGCAACCCGTTGGAGCGCTGCGGCGTCAGATGCTCGCGAAAGCCGAATTCGTCGAACACGCCGATGGCGTCGGTCGACACGATTTCTTTCGGCGTGCGGCCGGAATAGAGCGTGAGCAGGATCGCGATCAGCCCGCGCACGATATGCGCGTCGCTGTCGCCGAGATATTTCAGCAGCGGCCCATGGCTGCCTCGGTCCATCTTCTTCGACAACCAGACCTGGCTGACGCAGCCCTGCACCTTGTTCTCGGAAGAATGCTCGGCTTCCGGCATTGGCTCCAGCGTGCGCCCGAGCTCGATGACGTACCGGTAGCGGTCGTCCCACTCTTCCAGCAGCTCAAAATTTTCCCTGATTTCGTCGATCTTCGTCATGATGGCCCGCTATTGTCCGTCCCTTATATAGGACCGCGGGCGGCTGAAAGCGATAACATCGCTACCAAAATGCCGAATTGGTTCCTCGCAGGCGGCTAATCCGGGCTACTGGTAAGGCGATTGTCGGCGTCAAGACACATTTCCCGATAGACGGTCCGCCGGGCCGTTCGTAGCTTGGTACGCGCAACGCAAAGCAGGGTCATGCCGGGTCGCGTTCAACAAATATCGGGGTTTGTTGCCGCTTCGGCGCTGGTTTGGACAGCGCTTGGCGGCGTGGCGGTTGCGGCCACGAAAACCATATCATGGTCCGATGGGGTGTGCGCCAACCGTATGGCCTTCGATCCCGGTAAGCTCGACGAGCAACAGCTGAACAATACGGTGCATTTGTTGTTTGGGCCTGCGGATTTCGAGGCCCCCATGGTGCCGCCGTTACTTGCTCCGCAAGCCCTTTCCAAACTGGATATCGACGGGACAACGCGGCAATGCAACGCTGCGCTTGATTTCGCCAGGCGCCTGCAATTCCTGCCACTGAAGGGGATCGAGGAGTTCCGGCAGGCAAAGATCGCGGAGCTTGAAGATACCTGCGCATATGAGGCCGCACTCATCCGCGGCGTCAGGAATGCCTCCTCCCTTCGCGAATATCAGCCGGCGGCCGCCTGTTCCGGATTTGTCGATGCACTGGAGGGCAAGAAGGACCTGCTGGCGAGCTTTCGGGAAACACTCGCTGAGAATTGCAGCAGTAGCATCTCGCCCGGCGAATGTGCGCAGCGAGGATTCGCCGAGCTCGGCAAGGCCGACGGAATGGAGCGGGCGCGGCTCTATCTCACGATATTCGGCTGGTCTAACTGCGCGGTGAAATACAACGTCCGCAATACGGAAGCACAAAGGCTCGAGCAAACGCGTGCCGCTCTCGAGGTGCAGTTCCGCAAAACATTCAAGGTTGTGCAGAACAAGTGCGACGCGCCCCCGGACAGCCACCTCGAATTTGGCCAAGCCGCCATATTCGAAACCGACATCGCGCCGGCGACGCCGAGCAACCAGTGGAACGTCGTTGCGGCAGGACTGTTTTGCGGATCCAGGAAATTATATCCGGGCCGCATCGTCCTCTACATCTATGGCATCGGCGCGGACCGGCTCGCCAATGGGCAACCTATCGCGGCTACCTTCGATATCGACGGGAAGCCGGCCGCATTGGCTTTTCGCCCCTACGCCGACCTGGCGTTGTCGCCCGTGGAGACCGGCTTTGTGCACGATCTGGTGAACGCCAAATCCGCTTCGGTCAGCATCAAGGACTACAACTCTCCCAATGCGGATCGCTTCAAGCTCGACGGCGCGGATCCTAAAGTCCGTTCCGCCCTGAAGAAATGCTACAAACCCTAGATTTGCCTGCGTGTGTTCGATCACGGCGTCGGCGGCAGGTGCCAGTCGGCGGACAGATCGTCGGCGTTGAGTGTGTCGCGCGGCGCCAAGTCCGAAAGCGCGGGATCATTATTGTCTGCAATGCCGATCGAGCCGGTGTGATCAGGCGACTTCTTGCCGTCACCCCTTTTGTCCTCGGGCTTCTTGTCTGCTTCCGGCTTCTTGTCGTCGTCGGCCTTCTTGTCGGTGATCGAGCGGTAGATCTTGCGCGCGCCTTCCTCGGCGCGGCCGCCGATCACGGCCGCGGCCTGGCCGCCGACCTCGCAGGCCTGCGGCTGGCGCTTGCAGAACTGGCTCATGTCGGAGACGGCAGCGGTCGCAGCCTGCACGGCATCGCCGACGCTGACTTGCGGCAGCTTGTCCGATTGAGGCGTCTTGTCCCTCGGCAACAGCACGAGCACCAGCCCGAGCCAGAATGCCATGCGCAGCAGAAAAAACATCTTTGCGATCCCGCGAGCGTCCCTCAAGCGTCAGGCGTCGATCCGCCGACGCTTCTCACCTAACGTCTGTCGATAAATCGCAAGTCATTGCTTTGGGCTTAATTCGCCGAAAAATCGTCGAAAATACTGACGATTTGATTCGCCGTAAATTTTCGATTGACGCCGAATTGTGGCGCAATCCTTCGCATGTTCCGCATCCACGAATTCGAAACCATAACGGCAGCGTGTTCGGAAACCCGCCATTCACCATCTGCGCGCGCGAAGGCGGCAAAAGGCCTGTGAGGCTACGGTGTTTTGCCACGGGCCGGGCCGCCTTAGCGTTCGTTTAATGTCGCTCTGACACGGTGCGATGCGACAAGGGGGCGTTCCGGCGTCGTTCCGACGGAAAAGCCGAAGCGCGAGAGCCGTGACTGTATTGAGTACCATCCGCGATTGTTTCGATGCGCTGCTGCATCCATCGGCGCGTTACGACGCGTTGACCCGGGCGCGGCATCGCGCCTTCATGGCGCCCCGGCTGATCGGCTCGCTGGCGGCATTTGCCGTGTTCCCGATCTATCTGGCACTGCGCGGCGCGCCCGGCGCGCTCGAGGTTTCGGCGCTGGCCTGGCTGATCGCCCCGATCCTGCTGTCATGGTTCCTGTCGCGCACCGGTCGTTATGAAGGCGCGCATGTGCTGTCATCGATTGCGCTGGCTTCCCTGGTGATGGCGGTTGCGATCACAACCGGCGGCATCGAATCCTTTGCGGCGGTCTGGCTCATCGTCATTCCGATCGAGGCGGCGCTGTCTGCGTCACGCCGCGTGGTCGGCTTTGCCTCCGCGCTGGCGCTGTGCTGCGCCGCATTCCTGATCGCAGCTGGTCATTACGGTCTGCTGCCGCCGCCTGAAATCAATCCGGCCCTGCGCAGCCTCTGCATGGCGTTCGGGGTCACTTCCGCGACCCTCTATGCCGCCGGCATCGCGTTCGGCGCGGAATCGCTGGCGCGCACCAGTGTTTCGCTGCTGATGGAGGAAGAAAACCGCTATCGGCTGCTGGCGCGCAACATGAGCGACGTCATCTCGCGTCACCGGCGCAACGGCGCCGTGCAATTCATCTCGCCGGCGGCGGAAGCCATGCTGGGCACGCCGGTCGCGCTGCTGCTCGGCCACGGCCTGTTCGATCGCGTCCATGTCGCCGATCGGCCGGCCTATCTCACCGCGCTTTCGGACGCTGCCCGCGGCGGCGAGGGGCGCAGCGTCGAGTTCCGCGTCAAGCGCGGCGCGGGCAGCGCTGTCGAATTCATCTGGGTTGAAATGCGCTG
Source organism: Bradyrhizobium sp. (assembly GCA_035487555.1). Lineage (GTDB taxonomy): Bacteria > Pseudomonadota > Alphaproteobacteria > Rhizobiales > Xanthobacteraceae > Bradyrhizobium. Next base: position 4,461 of record DATHMA010000120.1, read on the forward strand.
CCGGCCGCTTGATCACGCGCCGGCATCGGAATCGGAGGTCGTCGCCGTCATGCGCGACGTCACCGACCGGAAGGTCCAGGAACAGGCGCTCGACCTGGCGCGAAGTGCTGCCGAGGCCGCGGACGCCGCCAAGACACGCTTCCTCGCCACCATGAGTCATGAATTGCGCACGCCGCTGAATGCGATCATCGGTTTCTCCGAGATGATCGTGCAGGAGCAGTCGCTGATGCTCGATGCCGCGCGCCGCAAGGAATACGCGCAGCTCATCAATGATTCGGGCCAGCACCTGTTGTCGGTCGTCAACGGCATCCTCGACATGTCGAAGATGGAGTCCGGCAATTTCGAGATTTCGCCGGAGCCGTTCGTGCCGCGCGCGGCGCTGGTCAATTGCTGCAACCTGTTGGCGCTGAAGGCGCGGGAAGGCGGCATCGACCTCGTCACCGACGCGCCGCAGGACCTGCCTCTGATCACCGGCGACCCGCGCGCCTTCAAGCAGATCGTGATCAACCTGGTCTCGAATGCGATCAAGTTCACCGAGCGCGGCGGCAAGGTCACAGCTAGCGCCGGCGTCGAAGGATCGCGCCTGGTGCTGCGCATCAGCGACACCGGCGTCGGCATCGCCGCCGACGACCTGAAGCGGATCGGCGATCCCTTCTTCCAGGCCGGCAAGACCTATCAGCGCCGCCATGAAGGCACCGGGCTCGGACTTTCCATCGTGAAAAGCCTGGTCGGCCTCCATTCCGGCGAAATGACGGTGCAGAGCAAGCTCGACGAGGGCACCACCGTGACCGTGGCGCTGCCGCTGGCATTCACCCGACCGGAAGCCGCGGAGCCTGGAAACAAGATCACGACGCTGACGCCGGCGTCGCGCCCACCATTGCAAGACCAGACTGTCCAGGACCAGACCATCCAGGTGAAGAAACGTGCCTAGAAAAGCCGCCGTAGCAGACGACGATGAGGCGCCGCCGCCGCGCCGCCGCCGTGGCGCGGCCGCTGTCGCGATCGAGCCCGAGGTGGAAACGCAGCGTGGACTCGCGCTGCGCATCCTGCTGTACAGCCCGAAGGACATGGTGGCGGGCCTGATCGCGTTTGCCGCGGTGAGTGCGATCATCACCAATGCCGTCTTCCTGCAAACCGGGCCGCATCCCGCGCCGATGTTCGGCTCGGTCGTGCACATGCAGCAGGCCAATCTTGCGACCGTGACCCTGCCGCGTCCGCGTCCAGCCGAAGCTGATGCAGCGCCAGCTGAGACGCATTCGACCGAGCCGCATGTCGCCGAGTCCAAGGCGAATGAGAAGACCAACGAGAAGCCGAACGAGCTTCGGTTGCCCGACAGCAAGAGCAACGATCCGCTCGGCAGCCTCGTGAAGGCGACGGTGGCGCCGCCTGCGACCATAACGCCGCCGGCTGCGAATGGGCTGCGGCCGCCGGCGCCGATCCCGCCGGTGCAGATCACCGGCTCGCGCAAGGTCGCGGCGGTGCAACGCGCGTTGACCGAATATGGCTACGGCCAATTGAAGGCGACCGGCACGATTGGCGCCGACACCCAGGCCGCGATCATGAAATTCGAGCGCGATCGCAAGCTGCCGGTGACAGGGCAGGTGTCGGAGCGCCTGGTGCACGAGCTCCATGCCATGATTGGCCATCCGATCGACTGATCAAGCGCTGGCGTTCAGCTGAACGCTGGCCTATATCGTCGCCTTCATGCGATTGAAATCCAGTATTTGGGTGGCGGCCTATTTGCGCCGCTGCCAGACCGCGGGCGTTTTCGGCGCGGTGCGCCGTCGCGGCGCGGAGGAGGCGGGCGCGGTCTTCGTCAAGGTCGCGACGATGGACGGCAACGCCATGCTCTATGTGCCGGCGCCGCAAACGGTCTATGACGACAGCCGGCCGATCGAACGGCTATTCACGCCGGTCTCGCCGGATCCGGTCCCGGAGCCATCGGTCGAAGAGCGCCTTGCCAAGGAGGTCCGTTTCGATCCCGACGCCTGGATCGTCGAGACCGAAGACAAGGCCGGCCGGCATTTTCTCGATCTCGCGAAATAGCCGTCGTCGTCATTGCGAGCGAAGCGAAGCAATCCATGTCACCGCTCGCTGAGACATGGATTGCTTCGTCGCTTCGTTCCTCGCAATAACGGCTAACGTTCGGAGCGGTCGGTGCCGGTGCGCACCGCAGGCGCGGAACCCGGCTGTACGGTCGGGCGCGTTTGCGCCGCCGCCGTGCGCGCGCGTTGCCGCTCATCATCATAAAGGGCCGGACGATATTTCGCGCGCGTGACCGCCATGGTCGAGCCGCGCCAGGCCGCGAGCATGACGAGTCCGGAGCGCTCGCTGAGGCGATCGTAGAGTCGCGACAGCCGGTAGACGGTGTTCACCGAGGTGCCGAACTCGGGCTTGAGGAACAACAGCACGCGCTCGAACACCGGACCCGGCATGCCGAGCGCCCGCATGGCGCAAGCAAGCGGCTCGCCGCCCGGATCATTCACGATCTGTGTCGCCACCCGCGCCGGCAGGATCAACGTCTCACCGAGCTCGAGCGTGAAATTCTCGACGTCAGCGGCGAACGCCGCCATCTCCAGGGTTTCGATCGCACGCGCCGCGCGGGCCTCGGGAATGCGGGGAGCTGCTTTCAACGGCGTCTCGGCGAGGTTGTGCAGGATCGAGACGCGCTCGCTGCCATTGGCGCGGAAAAAGATGTCGTAGACCTCAGCGGCATCGGCTGGCTGCATCGCGAGATTTGAAGCCATCCGTTTCTCGGCGTCGGTGAGCGGCTGCGGCTCAACGGTTTCGACTGGCGGGGAGGCGATCTTCTCCGCGACCGGAGCCGCTCGATCGGGATGCGCGGGCTTGATGGCGAGTTGGCGCATGATCTCGGCAGGCGTGTGCGGATAGATCGCAAGACGAGCGCGAACGGCCGCGCGCGTCGCGTCATCGACCTGGTCGATCAGCCGCGACGTGAGCTCGACGAACTGCCGCGCTTCGTCGGCAGAGTGGCTGCTCGCCTGCACATACAGGTCGGTCAGCACGCGGAGCAATGTGGGTCTGATATCGACACCCTCGCGGCGCGAGAGCGTCATCAATCCATCGAAGCCCGGGAACAGCGGATGTGTGGTCATGTCAGAATACGCGACGTCTTCGATTGTTCGCGTCACCTTACGCCGGCTTTCTTTAAGAGCTCGTTAAGGAAAACAATTTGTGAAGATGGCCCAGCAAAAATCCGGTGATACCGAGTTGCAACGTGAGAGGCGAATTGCAGCGCCGCGACGATGCAGAAGTGCCGAGATTAAGGCCTCGTTAACCACGTCCTGATCTTAATTGAGGTGTCGAGGGACAAATACGTCTGCACGACGACCAGAAAGAATGGGCATGGGCACCATCATTGAATTTCCGGCGGATGCGGCTTCGCGGCGGCTGGGCTCGACCGCGGATGGCGCTTCGGCTGGCGGCACGGGGACCGTTCTGATCCTGCCTGTCATTCGAATCGAGCGCGATTCCGATGGAACGAGCGGCGGTGGCGGACCGGAAGAGGGCGCGGCTCCTGGCCGTCGTCGTCGCCGTCGCTGACAGACAACGTCATGCCGGAGACGACATTTCCGATCCGGTATTTTTCGCCGGTCGCGTTGCTGCTGTTGGGCAGCATGCTTGGGGCTTGCAGCGGCGGCGATTTCGGCCGCACCCGTGAAGACATGCGCAGCGATGACATGCATCGCTGGATCGGGCTCGAGGCGACCTCCAGCGTCGGCCTGCGCCCGTCGCAATATCAGCTCTCCGACGACGAGCGGCAGCTCCGAGATCTCGCTTTTCCCCTGATCGAGCCGCCGCATTCGCGGCCGGCGTGGAAGAGTGTGTTCGGCGACTACACGCCGATCGCTTCACCCTGGCGGCAGACGCCGGTGTTCGACCGCACCGCTTATGGCCGTGCGCTGATTGACGAGCCGCACCGTTCGCATGCCTCGCGCTACGCGCAACTGATCGAGGACGTGCGCGACGACATTTCCCGCTTCGAGCTGTTCTATGCCAGCGCCGTCAAGGTCCTCGACCTCGACCGCCGGCGCAATGCGTCTCTTGCCCACATCAGCGAATTGTCGCCGCGCGAGCGCGCGGACGCGGTCGCGCGCATGCAGGAGAACTCGCTGATCGTGCAATGGGTGCATGCATGCCTGGAGCGGCGCGTGTCATCCTATCGCTGGGGCCTGGAACGGCTGGTACTGCAGGCGCCCGATCCCATGGCGGCCGACGCCGATCGCCTGATCGGCGAACTCGCCGCGCAGACCGCAAACCCGCCGGTGCAGGCGACGCCGATCATCGGCGCTCCCGCCGTGACGAAGGGGTAGAAATCACGCTCCGGAAGAAGCTTTTGTGCGGCGTCGTCCCGCTTCCTTACGGCGACCGGCCGGTAGGCGCTGTCGCTGAAGTTTCGCCATGAAGCTCCGCAGCACCTCGGACGGCGGCCGCTCCGCTCCATAGGCGAGCCCGACCTCGCGTCTCACCACGACCTCGATCTCGCGCACGACGACGTCCGGATTGGCCCGCGCCACGCCTTCGGGAACAATCGCGACACCGACGCCGGCTGCGACCAGCGCGATCGCCCAATCCTCGGATTCGGCGATCGCGGCGGGTTTGCGCGGCGCCCGGCTTCGCTTGAAGAACTCGCTTCGCTCACAATGACAACGGTCGATCATGGGGACATCGGCAAGGTCGGCGGCCCGGAGCGTCTTCTTCAAGGTCAGCGGGTGCGATGGCGGTAGCGCCGCGACGTAGCGCTCGGACCAGAGCGGTATGAAATGCTCGTCCCGCCTGACCATGTTCTTCGCAACGATTCGTGCGTCGGCGGCGTCGTCCGCGCCGACGAGACGAAGCGCGACGTCGGATACACCGGTCAGTGGCCGCAGCAGCGCTACGGTCCGTGCCACGTCGAGCGTACGCATCAGGCCGAGCGTCAGGTGGTTCTGCACCGCCGGCCTTCGAAACAGATTACGCGCCGCATCCGCTTCGTCGATAATACGCCGCGCGACGGTGTGGAATTGCTCGGCCGCTTCCGTCGGCGCCATGCCCTTCTTGTGCCGGATGAACAGCGTAGTGCCCAGTTCCATCTCCAGATTGGTGATCGCGGCAGAGATCGAGGGCTGCGAGATGAAACAGCGTCGCGCCGCCGCCGTCAGATTTCGTTCGCGGAACACCGCTGCAAAGTACCTGAGTTCGCGGATATCCATAGGTACGTCCTATCGAAATTATCGTATTTTGATATTTTACCTATTGATCGCCCGATGACAAGTTTGCCGCCGCTGACACTGCGGAGACCTCGTCATGCGCGTTCATCATCTCAACACCGGAACCATGTGCCCGATGGGGCAGCGTTTGGTGAACGGAACGGGCAGCCTGTTCAGCCGCGCGCGTCTGGTGTGCCATTGCCTGCTGCTCGAAATGAATGACGGGCTCGCGCTGGTCGATACCGGTATCGGGCTCGATGACATCGCCGAGCCGGCGCGGCTCGGACGCCGATGGGTGCGGCAGACGGCGCCGCGTCTTGATCCCGCGGAGACCGCCGTACGTCAGATCAGGGCGCTCGGCTACTCGCCGGATGATGTGCGCCATGTCCTGCTCACGCATCTCGACCGCGATCATGCCGGTGGAATTGCGGACTTTCCGAACGCTAAGGTCCACGTCCATCGCCGGGAATACGAGATGGCGGTGCTCGGTCGGCCAGCCGCGCCAAAGGGGCGCTACGTGACCAGCCAATGGAAGCATGGGCCCGAGTGGACGCTGTATGGCGAGGGCGGTGATGACTGGTTCGGCTTCAAGGGCGTGCGCGCGCTCGGTGATCGGGAGAGCGACATCCTGATGATCCCGCTACCTGGCCACACGCTGGGGCATTGCGGCGTCGCGGTGCGCGGCAAGGAGGGCTGGCTGCTGCACGCCGGCGACAGCTATTTCTTTCGCGGTCAGATTCAGCAGAAGCCGCAGATGCCTCTCGTGCTTGGCATGTTTCAGCGGCGGGCCGATATGGACCGCGCCGCTCGCCAGGAAAATCAGGAGCGGCTGCGAGCGTTGCAGGCGAGCCATGGTCACGAGGTGACGATCTTCAACAGCCATGATCCCGTGCATTATGAGACCTGCCGCTGCGGCGGCCACTAGCCTCTGCGCGATGGGGGCTCGCGCCAGATGGTCTCGCCACGAGCCGTGTGCAAAGATGTCCCCGGGCTCGAACGAACCTGCCGGAGACAGCAATGACTGCAGAATCATTCCCGCATCCCTCTCTACGACCAATCCATCTTCAAATCGGCGCGCAGACGATTGCGGGCTTCGAGAGCCCGGGTACCGGACGTCCGATCCTGCTCGTGCATGGCAACTCGTCTTCTTCCCGGATTTGGCAGAAGCAATTGCAGGGACCGCTCGGCGCCAAATACCGCCTGGTAGCGATCGACTTGCCCGGTCATGGCGCCTCGTCGCCCGCTCCCGATCCGGAGCAGGGCTATTCTGGACCGGGCTATTCGGCCGTTATCGCGGCGACTGCTCGCGAGCTTGATCTGAAAAATGCGGTGATCGTCGGCTGGAGCCTCGGCGGACACGCCGTGCTCAATGCCGCCGCGGCGATACCGACCGCGGCCGGGCTGATGATCTTCGGCACGCCTCCGATCGGCAAGGGCGCGGATGGTTTTTCCGGTTTCAAGGGGCTGTCGGCGACCGCGTTCACGCCAGCGCCGACCGATGCGGAGATCGAGGAGTGGCTCAGATCGGCCTTTGCGCCGGGCTATACGATTCCGGCGTTTGCGGCCGCGGACTTCCGCAACACCGACGGCAATGCGCGCGGCTATCTCGGCGCGAGCGTGCAAGCTGGCCGCTTTGCGGATGAGGTCGAGATCGTGCGCGGTCTCAATATCCCGCTCGCGATCGTGCAGGGCGGCGAGGAACAGATCGTCGATCTCGGCTATCTGCAGCGGCTGTCGGCGCCGACACTGTGGCGCGGCAAGGTCCAGGTGATCGACGGCGCGGGCCATGCGACCCAGTGGGAGAAGCCGGAGGCGTTCAGCCATATCCTCGACGAGTTTGCGTCGAGCGTTCCGGGATAACGAGCCGAAGTCTACCGCCTGCCGCGCGGAACCGGCGGTGGCGCCGGCAGCGGCACCGGCGCTTCGGCCTGCTTGGCGGTCGGCTGCTCGACCTGGACCTGGCAGCTCGAATTGGCGAGCGAGGTCTGCGCCTGCGCCATCAGGCCCGGCTCCGGCGCCAGCGCCTTGAGCACGATCAGGCCGGTGGTGGAGGGCGAGTCGATGATCAGCCGGTCGGCCGCCGTAATGTCCTCGTCCTCGGGCAACGCGTTGTGCTGCGCCTCGGTCATCAGGTCGAGCTCGATCACCTTCTTGCCGGCCGAGCGGTCATTGATGGCGTAATAGGCGAGCTCGTTGCGGGTATAGAACGACACCGACGTATAGGCCTGGCTCACCGGCACGCTGAGCTTGATCGGCCCGGTCGAGAGATCGTAGCGGCAGACCGCGACCGCAAGCGCGGGATCGAGATAGGGCATCAATGTGTTGCCGGGATCGGCGGGTGGAATCTGCGTCACCGCATTGAGCTTGGTGATGGGCGTCAGGCGGGAATAGGCGTCCTGGGTCGCGATCCTGGGCAGCGCCAGCACGCTGACGAGGTGCACCACGCCGCCGAGCAGCACGCCTGCGATGATCGTGAACAGGATGCGGATCACGGGCACCCCACCGTGGCAATCTGGGGCATTGGCGCGTCACGCTTGGTCCGCGTCGCAACTCCCACCGGCGTGTCGTAGAGGCGGAACATCAGCGAGTAGCGCTCGATGCCGCCGGTCGGCAGCCAGTTGCCGGCGCGCGCACGCGAGGCAATGTGGATTTCGAAGCCGCCGTCGGCGCCGCGCACGATTTCCTCGCTCGTAAAACCATAGCGCTGCAGCGAATTGGCGACGAGACGGCCCTTGTCGTCGTAGAGCGTCAGCGTCCAGAATCGCGCCGCCGGCGTGACGCCGCTGACGACCACATCGCAGCGCCCGTCGAGCAGCTTCTTCTTGTCGTCGGCCCTCGCCGTGAACGCGATGCCGTCGCCAGTGCCGATCGGCAGCTCGCCGTTGCGGGTGATGGTGGCGCGCGAATAGGGGTCGATGTCGGTGGTGCCGATGCGCGGCCGCGCGGTCCAGGCGCCGATCGTCAGCGTGCCGAGCTCGGTGCCGCGCGTGGTCGTCATCCAGGTCGAGCCGAGGCCGACGGCCGCGGCCAGCGCCAATGCCACCAGGGCTACGAAAACAAGTCTCACGGTCAGTTCTTGCGCGGCGTGGCCGCGTCGCTCGCCGTCGCCGCGGCGTAGTTTTCGGGGAAGGCGAGGGCGCTGGACGACGTCGACTTGCCCTGCTTTGCCGGCTCGGTCGCCGACGTCGTCTTGTCGGCGGTCCTGGCCGCATCGTCGAGCATCTTCTCGACCTGCACCAGGATGTCGGCGCCGCGCCTGGTCAGCACCGGCGGCGGTCCCGGCTTGATATCGATGATCTTCGGGGCGGCAGTGCCGTTGGCAGCCACGGTCTGCTGGACTGCAGGCTGCGGCAGTTTCTTGCCCATGCCAACGCCGGCCAGCTCCTTGATCTCGATACCCTGGTGCGCGACCACCATGATGTCGTGCCAGGTCTGGGCCGGCAGCGCACCGCCGGTCAGGCGGTTGGTCGGCGAGTAGTCGTCATTGCCGAACCACACCGCGCAGACGAAGTTGCCGGTGTAGCCGTTGAACCAGGCGTCGCGGTAGGAGTTGGTGGTGCCGGTCTTGCCGGCAGTCGGAATGCCGTCCAGCTGCGCGCGCCGTGCGGTGCCTTCGGCCACCACGTGGCTCATCATGCCCGCCATGTCGGCGGCGATGTTCGGCGGGATCACCTGCCGCGGCTTCGGCCCGTCGCGATCCCAGCGCCAGACCAGGTCGCCGGCGCCGGTGCGCACTTCAAGTACCGCATGAGGTGTCACCGCCTTGCCCTTGTTCGGAAAGGTCGCATAGGCGACTGCGTGCTCGATGATGGTGACTTCGTCGGCGCCGATCGGCAGCGACGGCGTATCCGGCAACGGCGCCTTGATGCCGAATTTGCGCGCCGTTTCCACGATCTTCTCGCGGCCGATCTTGGCCGGATTGGGCGACTTCGGCGCATACTTCTGACCGATGGCGATCGACAGCTTCACCGGCACCACGTTGATCGAGTTGGTGATCGCCTGCGTCAGCGTCACCGCGCCGGAATAGGAGTGGCCATAGTTCTGCGGACACCAATTGCCGATGCAGATCGGGCCGTCCACGATGACCGAGTTCGGCGTGAAGCCGTTCAAAAGGGCCGTCGTGTAAACATACGGCTTGAACGATGAGCCGGGCTGGCGATAGGCGTCGACGGCGCGGTTGAACTGGCTGGCGCCGTAGTCACGGCCGCCGACCATGGCGCGGATGCCGCCGTCGAGATCGGCGACCACGGTCGCGGCTTGCGTCGCGTGATAATCCCGGCCGAACTGCCGGAGCTGGTTCTCGATCGCGTCGTCGGCTGCGTGCTGCACGTTCATGTCGATCGAGGTGCGCACCACGAACACGCGCTCGGTGTAGGATTTCGGGAACGTGTCGACCAGCTTGCGCATCTCGTCGAAGGCATAGTCGAGGTAATAATTCGGCGAAGCCTCGTCGCGGCGGTCGACCGCGAATGCCGGGTTGCGCCGCGCGCCGAACACCTGACCTTCGGTCATGAAGCCGGCGTCGACGAGGTTATCCAGCACCACGTTGGCGCGGGCGCGGGCCGCGGGCAGGTTGATATGCGGGGCAAACTTGGTCGGCGCCTTGAACAGGCCTGCGAGCATCGCAGCTTCCGCGAGATTGATGTCGCGCACCGACTTGTTGAAGTAGAAGTGGGCCGCGCCGTCGACGCCGAAGGTGCCGCCGCCCATATAGGCGCGGTCGAGATAGAGCTTGAGGATCTCGTTCTTGGTCAGGCGAGTCTCGAGCCAGATCGCCAGGAACGCCTCGTTGACCTTGCGCTCGATGGTGCGCTCGTTGGAGAGAAACAGGTTCTTGGCGAGCTGCTGGGTGATGGACGAGCCGCCCTGGCGCACGCCGCCGGCCTGGGCGTTGGTGACGAGGGCGCGGGCAAGACCCGGAAAGTCGATGCCGAAATGCTCGTAGAAGCGGCGGTCTTCGGTGGCGAGCGTCGCCTTGATCAGATTGTCCGGGAAGTCTTCCAGCGGGATCGAGTCGTTATGCTTGATGCCGCGGCTGCCGATCGGATTGCCGTAGCGATCGAGGAAGGTCACCGCAAGGTCGGATTTCTTCAGCCAGTCCTCGTCCGCGGTCTCGCGGAACGCCGGGATGGCGAGCGCGAGCAGGACGATCAATCCGCCAAGCCCGATGGTGGCCGCTTCCGACAGCGGCTCGATGAAGACCCAGCGCTTCCAGCGGCCGACATAGAAGCGGTCCATGAAGGCGGAATAGCGCTCATAGAGCTCGCGCGCGCCCTTGCCCGACGAGAACAGGGTGGAATCGATGCGGGCATCGAGGTCCAGGAAGAAGTGCCTGACCTTGGTCTTCCAGTGTGGCGGGATGATCGGCACAGGGTTACTTCGTCGTTTCCAAGGCGTTCAATCCAAGGCGTTCGAGCACCCGGCCGGGGCGCCATCGGGACGTCTTGCGCTGATGTTGCGGCAAACCCAAGGCGCCCATTGCGCTCCTCGGGGACTCGCCGTTTCTTCTAGCCGAGCAGGGGCCATAAACCAATGGTCTCGCTTCGACATTTGAGTGGCAGGATGAACGTGTCGCAGGACAAAGCAGGAGCCAAAACAGCGGCCAAAAACACCGGCCGAAAACATCGGTTTGCCGCCCACTTGCTTAGCGCCCGGCTCACCCCATAGAAGGACTTGCTTTTAAGTTGTTCTCAAACCTTAGGGATTTATGACCGCGCCGCCCAAACGGCCCTCGACCCAGGAGGGATTTTTCTGGAAAACCAAGACGTTGGAGGAAATGTCCAACGCCGAATGGGAAAGCCTGTGCGACGGCTGTGCGCGCTGCTGCCTGGAAAAGCTGGAGGATGAGGATACCGGGGCGATCTACTTCACCCATGTTTCCTGCAAGCTTCTGGATGCCGGCCTATGCGCCTGCAAGGACTATCCGAATCGTTCCGACAAGGTTCCCGATTGCGTCCGCCTGACGCCCGAAAATGTGCGAACCCTGAACTGGCTGCCGCCAAGCTGTGGTTACCGCCTCGTGGCCGAGGGCCGCGACCTCTACTGGTGGCATCCGCTGATCTCGGGCGATCCCGACACCGTTCATGAAGCCGGCGTCTCCGTGCGCGGACGGGTACAGGGCACCGAGGACGAGATCGCCGACGCCGACCTCGAGGACCACATCGTGCGTTGGCCCGCATTATTACCGAAGCGGGCGAGGCTGAAGAATCCGCCCAAGGCCTGAAACCCTCCGGTTCGTCCCATCACGACATCGCGATGGTTGTGCTGCGGGATGCACCCATGCGCTGGGGGTGCTGCCTCAAGAGGGGTTTGCGACTTAAATAGCGCTCAACACAGCGAATCTGCGCGGCTCTAGCGGCGCTCCGGGTAAAAATATTCCTCATGAACAAGTTTGAACGGCAGAGCCAACTCCCTGCCGCCTCCCAGCATTTGACCGAGGAGCTCGAAGCCGAGCTCGCGGAACTTCCGACCCAGGTGATCGCGATCGAGGATTCGCCGCCGATCGCGCCGCGCGCGCCGCTGACGCCGGATGAGGTCCGCGCGATCCTGATGAGCCTGATGCTGGCGATGTTCCTCGCCGCGCTCGACCAGACCATTGTCGCCACCGCGCTGCCGACCATCGGGCGCCAGTTCCACGACGTCTCCAGCCTGTCCTGGGTCATCACCGCCTACCTCCTGGCCTCGACCGCCGTGGCGCCGGTGTTCGGCACGCTCAGCGACATCTATGGCCGGCGCGCCATGATCATCACCGCGCTCAGCCTGTTCATCGCGGGCTCGGTTCTCTGCGCGCTCGCGCCCAACATGCCCGTCCTGATCCTCGCACGCGGCCTGCAGGGGCTCGGCGGCGGCGGCATCCTGCCGATCGTGCAGACTATCATTTCCGACCTCGTCAGCCCGCGCGAGCGTGGCCAGTACCAGGCCTATTTCTCGGGCGTGTGGGTCGCGGCCGGCATCGGCGGCCCCGTGCTTGGCGGCGTGTTCGCCGAACATCTGCACTGGTCGATGATCTTCTGGATCAACCTGCCGCTGGCGCTCGGCGCGCTGGCGCTGCTGGTGCCCAAGATGGGCAAGATCCCGGCGTTCCATCGCCGCCGCAAGGTCGACTGGCTCGGCGGCTTTTTGCTGATGGCCGGCGCGGTCGTGTTCATGCTGGTGCTGACCTGGGGCGGCAATCGCTTCCTCTGGCTGTCGCCGACGATCCTCGCGATGGTTGGAGCCTCGCTTGCGCTCGCCGCCACCTTCGTCTGGCATGCCGGACGCGCCGATGAGCCGTTCCTGCCGCTGCCGCTGCTTTCCGGCAGCGTCGTGCCGTTTGCCATTCTTGCGGGAAGCTGCGCGCTGGGCGCCATGACCGGGCTTACCGTGCAACTGCCGCTCTATTACGAGGTGGTCTATCACCTCTCCGCCAGCGAGGCCGGCCTTGCGCTGATTCCGCTGGCCGCGATCTCGACCTGTGGTGCTGCGATCGCCGGCCGCACCATGGCGAAGGCCAGGCACTACAAGCGCGTCGCGATCATCGGCGATTTCACCGCCGCCCTCTCGGGCGCTACGCTCGCGCTGACGACCCTGCCGCTCTGGGGCCTGCTCGTGCTGTTGTCGGTGTTCGCGCTCGGCCTCGGCACGACGTTCCCGATCACCGTGGTCTCGATCCAGAACGCGGTCCAGCGCTCGCAGGTCGGCACCGTCACCGGCGGCATGAACTTCTTCCGCTCGCTGTCGTCCTCCTTCACCGTCGCCGCCATGACCGCCATTCTCTTGATGGCGCTCGGCGCCGACATCTCGCTCGGCGGCGAGCATCGTGGTCCCGTGAGCTCGATTCCCGTGGCCGACATGATCCACGCGTTCCGCTACGTGTTCGGCGCGGCGGCGGCGATGATGACCTGCGCCATGCTCTGCATGATCACCATGGAAGAGCGCCAGCTCGCCGGGCCTGCGCAGCGGCCCGTGGAGATGGCGGAGTAGGGGCGCGCGGCGCGTCCTTCCGATTCAAATTTCAAACAGCTGTTTCCTCGTCATTGCGAGGAGCGAAGCGACGACGCAATCCATGTCTCAGCAAGTTGCAACATGGATTGCTTCGCTTCGCTCGCAATGACGACGTGAGGATGTACTTCAGCCTTCTCGCGGCACGATTCTGCCCGAGTCTTGCAAAGCATCACCCTCGAAATTCGGAGGGCGCAGGGAATGCCGGGTGTTTGGCACACCCGCAGCCGCGCGTGCATTGGTAGAAAGCACACGCGTTAGTCACTGCAAGTACGCCGAAACGATCCGGCATTCCCTGCGCGAGTGGTTTACGGCTTATACGTGGTCTCCCCGGTGTACCGGGCTTGTTAGCCACCGTCGCCTGAAGGGACTTCAGGCTTGATCCCAGCGTCGGGAGATCAGGACCACACGATTTCACCGTCCGCGGGCGGCCCGCTTCGTCCAGCGTGCCATCCGCGTCCATCGCATCCCGCCCCACGTTTCGTGACGATCGGCCGAAGCGCCCTCTTGCCGGGTCGGGACGCGCGGAGACAACCACATATTTCTGAAAAACGGAAGTGAAATATTTTTTGTCCAGAGGGTTGACATGACTTCTGATTATGCGAAGTGATTTGCCCGTCGGGCAGGTTGCCACGCTCACGATGCGATTTGACCGCTACGCCCGAGTTTCACGGTCCATTGAGGTACAAGATGGGGCAGGACTTGGAACCAGCAGGTTGGCCAGATCTTGTTCCGGTTGCCACAAGATCAGGCGCGTCGACCTTGGACTCGTATTGTCAACGGCATACGCGAGGCGCGCCATGACCGGCGACAGTCATCCTTCTCGAGCATCCAATGGTTGGATTTACACCGCCGCCCTGCGACGCAGGCGTTATCCGGGCAACAATTTGTCTTGACGCGGTCCTGTCGCAAAGACGCAAGTGGCTGACACTGGCGGCGACGATCGTCGGGTCGAGCATGGCCTTCCTCGACGGCTCGGTCGTGAATATCGCGCTACCCACAATCCAGCAGATGCTGCAGTCGAATGCGGCAGCAACACAGTGGATCGTCAACGCCTATATGCTGCTGCTGAGCGCGCTTGTGCTGATCGGTGGCTCTGCCGCCGATCTTTATGGTCGGCGCCGAATTTTTGTACTGGGCGTTACTGTCTTCACTGCTGCCTCTATTGCTTGCGGGCTCTCGCCAAACGTTGGGACGCTCATCGTGAACCGCGCAGTTCAAGGTGTTGGCGCCGCGCTGTTAACGCCGGCCAGTCTCGCCATGTTGGGGGCGACCTTCGACGAGCGCGAGCGTAGCCACGCAATTGGGATATGGGCAGGCGCAGGTGCACTGATGTTGGCTGCGGGGCCGCCGCTGGGTGGCTGGCTGGTCGATCAGGTCTCGTGGCGAGCGATCTTCCTTCTAAACGTCCCGTTCGCGATTGCGGCAGTTGGACTTGCGCTTCGCTTTGCCTGCGAGAGCAACGATCCGCACGCCAAGCAACTCGACTGGAGCGGCGCCATCACAGTCGCGATCGGCCTCGCTACGATCACATGGGGTCTCAGTGCCGTCCCGGCGGCGGGATTTCGCGACAAAACAGTGCTGGCTGCCCTCGGAGCGGGAACCGCATTCCTTGTGTTATTTGTCGCAATCGAAGCCCGACTCAATGAATGGGCGATGATGCCGCTGTCGCTCTACCGATCCCGGAATTTTTCCGCAACGAATGCGCTGACGCTGTTACTCTACTTCGCGCTCGGTGGCGCACTCTACTATCTGCCGTTCGGCTTGATCCGGCTGGGCGGCTATTCCGCGACACAAGCCGGGGCGGCATTGCTTCCCTTCGCGCTGATCATGGGTTTCGGCGCATTATTCGCAGGCACTCTCGCCGACCGTTTGGGACCGCGGTTGCTGCTTACGATAGGACCCGTCATCGCGGCCTGCGGCCTGACGATGCTTGCAGTTGTCGATCTCAGGCAACCTTTTTGGGTCGGCGTGTTTCCAGCGGTCCTTTTGCTGGGCATCGGCATGTCGATCACGGTGCCACCGCTCACCTCGACGGTGATGGCGGCGGCCGGCAAAGTCCACGCCGGCATAGCTTCCGGCGTCAACAACGCGGTCGCGCGAATAGCCGGCCTCTTCGCAGTCGCCGCGCTCGGGGTAACGTTGTTTGCAAGCTTTTCATATCATCTTATCGGACCAACGCCCCCACAAGCCAACGACGCCCTGAATGCCGTGATGTCCGGCCAGTCCGGCATTCATGAAGAGGTGGCTAGCGCATTCGAGAGCGCGCTGCGCACGATCATGCTCGCGACAGCCAGCTGCGCCGGACTTGCCGGCCTAATCGGCTGGCTGGGAATCGAGCCCAACGGCGCCCAAGCAAGAAGCTGAGATGCTGCTGCTAACATGAATACGTGGGCGCACCGTCTCGACCATCCGATCTGAGGCGGATCATGGAAGATCAGGTTACCACGGCGGCAGTCGCGAAGCGGCGCTGTGACGCACACCAAAGGTGAACCAATTCATTTTCGCGATTCATTGCTTCAGCTAGATTTTTCTCGTGATCGGTCCAGCACGCTTTTCATCTTGCGCTACAAGAGCGAGCTATACCTTCCTCACGATCAGCAAGTGATGTACGATGTCTGCGAGCCGTCGCCGGAACGTGCCGAAGTTCTGGAAATCATCGGCGGCCACTCTGCCCACGGCGGGCTTAGCAAACTCTCGATTTTTTCACGGTCAACTGTCCGCTCCGATCAGTTCGGAACGGAAAAGACTGATTGTCGAAAACCCAATACAGGGAGTCATTGCCATGCATTTTTGTCTCACAGGTCAATACACGCCACGAGCCGTCAACAACCTTCTGGAAAATCCGACGCAGAATCGCGCTGAAGCGGCCAGGAAGTTGGTCGAAGCGGCGGGTGGGAAATTGGTTTCGTTCTACGGCATGCCCGTAGAAGGGCCCGGTGTCCTTACGATATTCGATGTGCCCGACCCCAGCTCGGCTTCTGCGATCACCGGCATCGTGGTCGCAGCCGGCACTCTGCAAAACGTCAAACTGGTGCGCCTGCTGACACAAGAGGAGGTCGTGAAGGTTCGGCAGACGGCAAACAAGCTCAAGGGATCTTATACCGGTCCCGGCAACTGATCGATCTCGCCGGAAGGTCAGTCCGTCGACTGCCTCTGTCGTTTACAAACAAAATGGGCCGCCCGATATCGCGGGCGGCCTCGCTGTTTCCGGGGCGCAGACATCGGCACTGCACGGCAAGTCCGTGACGTCCTTGCGCAATGTCTCATCCAATCTGAAACGGATCATGGAAGATCAGGTTACCACGGCAGAAGTCGCGAAGCGGCGCTGTGACGCAGATGAAAGGTGACCCACTTCACGTTCGCGAGTCGTTGCTGCGACTAAGGCTTTCTGGCGATCGGTTATGCCGCAAATGGCAGGTCCATTTAGCGAGTTGAGGTAACCGGATGCACGATCGGAGCACTGCCCATAGGCCGTTGGTCGACGAGCTGCCGGAGCTGAAAGACTCCGGCCGTGACCTGCGAATAGATGCCTGCCGAGGCATCGCATTGTGGTGGATCTTTCTTGACCATATTCCCAACAACATCGGAAGTTGGCTAACGCTGCAGAACTACGGCTTCAGCGACGCTGCGGAAGTGTTCATGTTCATGTCGGGCGTAACCTGTGCGCTGGCCTATGGCAGAGCGCGGCGCTGCGAGGGCTGGGCCGGAGTGATTGGCCGGACGCTGCGGCGAAGCTGGGATATCTATGTCGCATTCCTGCTGCTGACGCTCGCTTGCGCCATTTTGAGCCACCTGGCTGGCGGCGGCCCCGCCGCTGACGCGAGCAATACGCGCATTGTGCTGGATCAGCCGGGCCCGACCCTCGCACGCGCGGCAATCTTGCAATACCGTCCGGTCAATACCGACATCTTACCCATCTTCGTCCTGCTTCACCTGTTGTTCGCGCCGCTGTTGTGGCTGCTGCTGCGGGCGCCGAACCTGACACTTGCCGCCTCGCTGGCGCTCTATGTGCTGGTGCATGTGTTCGGCTGGACCGTTCCGGCGTGGCCGGACAGTCACTGGGCCTTCAATCCGATGGCCTGGCAGTTGCTGGTCGTGCTTGGCGCGTGGTGGATCATTGAGGGCAACAGGGTCCAGCCCTGGATGAAATCGCGCGCGGCGCTTGGACTTGCCGTTCTCTATCTGCTCTTTAGCCTGGTCATCGCACTCAGCTGGCACATCAAGCCGCTGGAAGCACTGATCCCGCAAACGCTGGCACATCTGTTCTGCCCATTGGACAAATCAAATCTGGCCCCCTTGCGACTGCTGCACTTTCTGGCCATAGCCGTTTTGGCAGCATGGTTGATTCCTCGCAATTGGCGAGCGCTGAAGACGCCCGTGATGCGCGGCGCGATCCGCTGCGGCCAGAACTCGCTGCCGATCTATTGCCTGGGCGTTTTGCTGGCATTCGTCAGCCACGTGGCGTTGCTGAACATCTCGAACGGGCCTGTGATGCAGATCGCGTTGAGTGTGGGTGGCATCATGGCGATGATCATGGGCGCAACGCTGCTGAATCTGATCAGCATCGAACCCGGGCCTCGGGCGGCAAGACAACTCGCTCCTGAGTGAATTAAAGGGTATGTTGACGTCCAATTCCGACCAGATAACGACCGGGCGCCAAAGCGCGGTGTCGTGAATGGCGGCAGTGATGATGCCGCAATCGATCGTCGGTCTTCACACAGCCTGCGCCAGCCGCGAGTCGATCTCCTCGCGCAGCACGTTGAAATCGATCGGCTTGGTGAGAAGCCCGGTCGCGCCGCTGGCGATCGCCTTGCGTTTGGTGTCGGCATCGCCGTAGGCCGTGATCATGATCACGGGCACGTCGGGGCGCATCTCCTTGACCTTGGGCAGCATTTCGAGCCCGGTCATGCCGGGCATGTTGATGTCGGACAGGATCAGGATCAGCGATTGGCCGACCGAGGAGGCGACGCGCGACAGCGCGTCAGCCGCGCAATTGGCAAAATCCATCACAAAACGCTGCGCGCGCAAATCGCGCCGGAATTGCTGGCGGAACAACGCCTCGACATCGGGCTCGTCATCCACCACGAGAACCAAAACGCTCACGTCTGACCTCTGGTCTTGTCTGAAAATTGGCTCGTTCTCGGCAATAGGATCGTGAACTCCGTAAATGCGCCGGGCTGGGTATCGACGTCAATCGTGCCACCATGTTGTTTCACGATGATGTCATGTGACATCGACAAACCCAATCCGGTTCCTTCGCCGGCCGGCTTGGTCGTGAAGAACGGATTGAACATCTTTTCCTTCACTTCGGGCGGAATTCCGGTGCCGTTGTCGCGGATACGGATTTCGACATGGTCGCCCTGGCCTTTTGTCGTGGCGCTGACCACGGGCTCGAAGGCGGCGTCGCTGTCTTCAGCCTTGCGCTTGGCGACCGCATAGAAGCCGTTCGAGATCAAATTCAGCAGCACGCGGGTGATTTCCTGCGGGAACGCCTCGATCATGCCGGCATCAGGGTCGAAGTCGCGCTTGAGCGTTACATTGAATTGCGGCTTCTCGGCCCGCGCACCGTGATAGGCGAGGTTGAGGCTTTCCTCGACCAGCGCATTGACGTCGGCGGGGCGGTGGTCGCCCGAACCTTCGCGCGAATGCAGCAGCATGTTCTTCACAATGGAATCGGCGCGCTTGCCGTGCTGCACCACCTTGGCGAGGTTGTCCTTCATGAGCCCGGTCAACTCGTCGACCTCGGCGCGGATGGTCTCGTCGAGCACCGCGGGTTTGAGCACATCCTTCAGCTCGTCGGTCAATTCGGCTGACAGCGCCGCGAAATTATTGACGAAATTGAGCGGGTTCTTGATCTCATGCGCGATCCCGGCGGTGAGCTGGCCGAGGGAGGCGAGCTTTTCGGTCTGGATCAGGCGGTCCTGCGCGGTGCGCAGGTCATCGAGGGATTTCGCCAGCTCGCGGGTGCGCGCCTGGGCTTCGTCAAACAACCGCACATTCTCGACGGCGATCACCGCCTGATCGGCAAAGGTCTGCACCAGATCGATCTGGCTCTTGCTGAACGGGCCGGGCTCAGGCCGCGTCAGCACCAGCACGCCCTCGACCTTGTTGTCCCGGAGCATCGGCACGCCCAGCGTCGCGCGAATCCTGACCAGGGAGCCGGCGGACATCTGCATCTCCGGGTCCTCGAGGACATCGGGGATGACTTCGATTTTTCCTGATGCGATGACGCGGGAGGTCGCCGACCCGCGACCCGCTTTCGCCGGATTCGCGGCCCAATATTGCAGGAATTCGGGAGTGGTTCTGGACGCTGCCTTGAGCGGAAAGACATCGCCTTCGCGAAGGAAGATCGAGCCTCGATTGGCACCACTCAAGTCGACTGCGGACTCGATCAGCGTTTCCAGAACCGTTTGCAGGTCGAAGGTCGAGCGGCTGATGACCTTCAGCACGTCGGCGGTCGCGGTCTGCTGTTGCAGCGATTCCTGGAGGTCGGCCGTCCTGGCCTGCACCTCGTCGAACAGGCGCGCGTTCTCGATCGCGATCACGGCCTGGTCGGCGAAGGTCTGGAGCAGGGCAAGCTGCCTCTCCGAAAATCTGAAGCCGACCTGAGGGCTCGTCAGGATGATCGTGCCGACGCCTTTGTCTTCGTGGATCAGCGGCACGATGGTGAGGGATCCGATGCCACCGGCCACCGCGATCCGGCGCGTATAATCGGGCGTGTCGGGCGCCGTGGCATCGGGAATCTCGATGATGCGACGCTCCAGAATGGCACGCGCTGAAGGAGCGACCTCCGGATCAAATGGGATTGGGTAAACCGACCTGGCGCGCTCGACGTCGAAATTCGGCTGCAGGGCTGCAGTAGCATTCCAGTGCAGCTCGCGATCTCTCAGAGTGGTGATGGTCGCCGCACTGGGCTCAAACAACTTCGCGGCGCTGCCCACGATCGCCTCGAACACCGGCTGCACGTCGGACGGCGAGCTCGCAATCACCTTGAGAACATCAGCGGTCGCGGTCTGCCGCTCCAGCGCTTCCTGGGTCTCGTT
This sequence comes from Bradyrhizobium sp., assembly GCA_035487555.1. Lineage (GTDB taxonomy): Bacteria > Pseudomonadota > Alphaproteobacteria > Rhizobiales > Xanthobacteraceae > Bradyrhizobium. The sequence goes on from DATHMA010000120.1 coordinate 24,697, forward strand.
AAACAGCCGTGCGTTCTCGATCGCGATCACGGCCTGGTCGGCGAAGGTCTTCAGAAGCTGGACGTGGTGACCCGCAAACGTGCCGGCCGAGGCTCGCGTGACGGCAATAAGTCCGATTGCCGTGCCCTGGTTCATCAGTGGCGCGAACAGCAAGCTGCGGAATCCTCGCGCTCGCGCGATATCGAGGATCTCGCCGGTCAGGCTCTCGGCGTCGGGGATTTGCGCTACCTCGCCGGCCTGTACGATCTCGAAAGGCGCAAACCGGGCGATCGGCATCGGGAAGGTCGACGTCAATACCTCATCGGCTTCAGGCGTGGTCGGTGTGAACGCCTCAAGCGAGACTTGCCCCTCGATGAAGCGGTAGACGGTGCTGGAAAAGCCGCCCAGCAGGCTCCTCGCCCTTTCCGCGATCGCTTCGAATACCGGCCGCACGTCCGAAGGCGAGCTTGCGATCACCTTGAGGATGTCAGCCGTCGCGGTCTGCCGTTCCAGTGCCTCCTTGGTTTCGTTGAACAGCCGTGCGTTCTCGATCGCAATCACGGCCTGGTCGGCGAAGGTCTGCAGGAGCTGGACGTGATGATCGGCAAGCACACCCGTCTCGCGCCGCGTGACAGCGATGAAGCCGATCAACGCGCCCTGGGTCATCAAGGGTGTGAATGTCACACTGCGCCAACCGCGGGCACGGGCAAGTCGCTGCGTGTATGCGTCGGCCGTTTCGGCGTCGGCGATCTGCGCGGTCTCGCCGTTTTGCACCAGCGCGACGGCCGCCATCTCGTTGCGACGCACCGGGAACACTGCCTGGAGGGCTTCGTCAGCTTCAGGACTGATGGGTGTGAAGGCCGCCAAATGCACAATGTCGTCGATGATGCGATGCACCGCCGTCGAGAAGCCCCCGACCAGCCGGTTGGAGCTATCGGCGATAGCCTCGAACACCGGCTGCACGTCGGAGGGCGAACTGGCGATCACCTTGAGGATGTCGGCGGTCGCCGTCTGCCGTTCCAGTGCTTCCTTGGTCTCGTTGAAGAGCCGGGTATTTTCGATCGCGATCACGGCCTGGTCGCGGAAAGATTCCGCAAGCGCAATCTCGGCCTCGCTGAAGGCGCCGGGCTTTAGATCGCCCACACCGAGCACGCCGATGCATTCCCCGCCACGCAACAATGGCAGGTACAGCGCGGAGTTCAGGCCATAGATGTCGCGGATGTGGCGCTCTTGCTCCGGCAGATCGGTCGACGACCAGTCCGGAACGACGAGGTTTTGCTTCGAGATGATGGCACGAGAGGGGAAGTTGATGGCCGGATCGATCGCGACCGGAGCCGGATTGCGCACGGGGACCGGTCCCTCCAATCCAGCATTGGCGACGGCCCAGAAATGGGTCGCGTCGCAGCGCAGGATGAAGGCGAGCTCGCGCCGAAGCAGACGCTGGGCGGTTCGCACCACCGCTTCGAACACCGGCTGCACGTCGGAAGGCGAGCTTGCGATCACCTTGAGGATGTCGGCCGTCGCGGTCTGCTGCTCCAGCGCCTCCTGCGTCTCGTCGAACAGCCGCGCGTTCTCGATGGCGATCACCGCCTGATCGGCAAAGCTCTGCTGCAGCGCCAGCTCCTCGGTGGTGAATGGCGCGAGGCGGTCGCGATAGACGATCAGGGCGCCGATCGCCTTGTCCTTGCGCCGCAGTGGCGTTCCCGAGACGGTGCGGGCGCCCGCGGCGCGCGTGGCCGCCAGGGGCCAGTTCGCCATCGACGGATCGAGGTTATCCATGTCCGGAATGTGGATCTGGCGGTTTTCCTGATAGACGGTCGCGGGCAGGTTGGCGCCCGGCGCCGCCGATTGCGAGCCCGGCTGCGCGCCGCTGGCTTCCGAGCTGGCGCCGACCCGGATGGTCTTGATCCATTCGTCGCCCTCGGCGATGCGGATCGTGACGCTGGGGGCACCGAACAGGCGCGCCGTGGTTTCGGCGATCTGGGTCAGCGATCGCTCGGCATCGCCCGAGCTCTCGGAAATGGCGCGCAGGATCTCGGCGCTCGCATGCTGGCGCTCGGCGGCGGCGCGAAATTCGCTCTGGAGGCGGAAATTGACCAGCGCGCTCGCGGTCTGCCGCTCGATCGCAGCATCCCGCTCGGTGAGCGCTGTGGCCAGCCGCTCTTCGAGGTCGGCAAGTCTGCGCTTGAGATCGGCCGCTACGTCTTCGGAAACCGCCGTCATGTCAGTCAAAAATCCAGCCGCCCATGCCCGGCGAAGGCCGGGCCAAATGCCCGCCGGATTATTTCACCCCGGACCGGCCTGTACCAGCGGGCGGAAAGGACTTTCACGCAGCCTTGTTAATGGCCTCAGGTACTTAACGGCGTCAGGTGCCCGGCCGTGCCACCTCGGTTTCCTTGGAGGTGATGAACTCAAGCAGCACCGGCACGCCTTCCTGCGTCTTCTGGATGCCGCGCTTGATCGCGCCCACGATGTCCTCCGGCTTGGTCACGCGCTCGCCATAGCCGCCGAAAGCGCGCGCCATCGCGGCATAGTCGCCGGAAATATCGGTGGAGCGGTATTTCTCGGTCGAGATCGGCATCACCTTGAGCTCGATCGCCATCGAGAAGTTATTCAGCAGGATCGACATGATCGGAATCCGCTCGCGCACCGCGGTCTCGAAATCCATGCCGGTGAAGCCGATCGCGGCATCGCCCCAGACATTGATGCAGAGCTTGTCGGGCCGGGCGAGCTTGGCGCCCATCGCAAGGCCCAGCCCATAGCCGAGCTGGGTGGTCTTGCCCCAGCCGAGATAGGTGAGGGGTTTTATCGCCTTCCAGAACGGCGAGAGCTGGTCTCTGGGGCTGCCGGCATCATGGGTGATGATGGTGTTCTCGACGTCGACGGTGTGCTGCAGATCCCAGAGCACGCGGTAGGGATTGAGCGGCGCGTCGTTCGAGGTCAGCTTCGGCATCCATTTCGCCAGCCACTCCTTGTGCGAAGCTGCGATCTCGGCCGCCACTGCGCCGGCGTCGCGATCGGATTTGACGGTCTTTTCGATTTCCTCGAGCAGCGCATCGAGCACGAGGCCGGCATCGCCGACGAGGCCGATTCTGCACTCGATATCCTTGTTGAGATGGTTCGGGTCGAGCGTCGAATGGATGATGGTTTTTCCGCCCGGCATCTTGATGCCGAAATTGGTCTCGGTGAAGGAACAGCCGATGCCGAAGATGACGTCGGCTTCGCCAAGGAATTTCGGCACTGCGCGCGGCACGGCAAGGCCGCCGGAGCCGAGCGACAACGGATGGGTTTCCGGGAAGGACGATTTACCGCCCAGGCTCGTGGTGACGGGGACGGCGAGCCGTTCGGCCAGCCGCTTCAGCTGCGGCCAGGCCTTAGCGTAGTGCACGCCCTGGCCGGCATAGATCACCGGCCGCTTGGCGCCGACGAGGAGGGCGGCCGCCTCCTTAACATGCACGGGGTCGGCGCCGTAGCGGGTGCGCAGCACCGGCGTGTAGTTGAGCGGCTCCGGCACTTCCTCGTTCCACATGTCCGAGGGGATTTCGACGATCACCGGCCCGCCGCGGCCGTTCTTCAGCCTGGTGAAGGCGCGGCGGAAGATGTTGGCGACTTCGGAGGCCAGGATGATCGGCTCGGAGGATTTCGAGAACGGCTTCATCGCCTCGCTTGAATTGAAGTTCGGCTCGATATGCGAAATCCGCCGCGCATAGCCCATCGGCAGCACCAGCACCGGCACGGATTCGCCAAAGCACTGCGCGAC
>DATHMA010000121.1:0-3043 GCA_035487555.1 Bradyrhizobium sp.
GAAACCCAGGCGTCGGCATCAATTTCAGTCACTAAGCACCTCTTTCAAGACCGGTTTTATCAGTCTTGCTGCGGTGCACAACGCGCAATTTCGGATGGGTGGCCGTCGATAGAAGATGAGGTATTTCTGGGCAGCGGCCAACGCGCAGGGCGGATTGGGGAAGCGTAATCCGCCACCCTACTTCAGGGCGAGCATTCGCTTCAGCTTCATCACCGCACTGTCGGGCGTCGTCAGCACCGGCCTGCCCGTCGCCTGGGCAACTTTCTCCGCCGCGGGCGCCATGCTGTATTGCGCGAGCGCGATCACATCGCAGTCGCGCAGATCCTTTGACGCTTCCACGACCAGCCGATCATGCTCGGCGCGGTCGCCGCGATCGAGCGCCGCCATCGCGCCTTCGGCAAGTTTCGGCACGAGCTGAATGGATGCCGGAAATTCGCGCGGCATCGACGCGAGCGTCGGCGGAAACGACGACAGCAGCCCGACCTTGCGCCCCGCTTTCGCGGCCTCCTCGATCATCGCCTCGTTCGGCTTCAACACCGGCATCGGCGCCCGCTCGCCGGCGACCGCCTCGATGCAGGGGCCGAAGGCCGAACAGGTGAAGAGGATGCCGTCCGTGCCCGTGCTCGCCGCATAGCGGCCGATCGACAGAAACCGCTCCGTCATCGCATCGGTGAGCTTGCCGTCGCGCGCCAGATCAGCCGACAGGCTGTCGTCGAGCAGGTTCATCAGCGTGGCCTCCGGCCAGAGTTTTGCGAAGGAGGCCTCGATCGGCAGAATCGAATGTTTCAGGGCGTGAACGAGGGCGATGCGCATGGGGTCTGTTTCCTCCCTCTCCCCGCTCTTCGCGGGGAGAGGGTTGGGGTGAGGGGCTGCTTCCGCAAAAACGGTGAGAATCAGACTCGCGGAGAGTCCCCTCACCCGGATCACATTCCGCTTCGCTTCATGCGATCCGGCCTCTCCCGCGAGCGGGGCGAGGCAAGCAAAACTCTTTACTTGAACGGGATGGCATACATCAAGCCACCCCTGGTCCAGGTGGCATTGAGCCCGCGCTCGAGCTTCAGGGGGCTTGCCTGACCGACATTGCGCTCGAAAATCTCGCCGTAATTGCCGGTCGCCTTGATCGCCTGCTGCATCCATTTGTTGTCGAGCCCGAGCCGAGAGCCGAGGTCGCCCGAAGTGCCGAGCAGGCGCTGCACGCCGGGCACCTGGGATTTTGCCATCTCGTCGACATTGGCTTGCGTCACGCCGAGCTCCTCGGCCTCGATCAGGCCGTAATGCAGCCAGGTGATGATATCGGTCCACACCTCATCGCCATTGCGGGTGAAGGGGCCGAGCGGCTCCTTTGAGATCGTGGTCGGCAGCACGAGGTAGTCGGCCGGATTGGGGGCGGCAGTTGCAACTGCGCCGGCGAGCGCGGAGGCATCCTGGGTCATGGCATCGCAGCGGCCGCCGAAGAAGGTCTGGTACATGGTGTCGACGCGGTCGAACACCAGAGGCTTCCAGTCGATGCCATTGGCGCGGCCGTAATCGCCGAGTGTCACTTCATGCGTGGTGCCCTGCGCAACGCAGACGGTGGCGCCGTTGAGACCCTTGAGGTCCTTCACGCCGGTGTCCTTTTTCACCACAAAGCCCTGGCCGTCGTAGAAATTGACCGGCCCTTGCCGCAAGCCCAGCGTGGTGCCGCGCAGATAAGTCTGGGTCGAGTTGCGATAGAGCACGTCGATCTCGCCCGACTGCAACGCGGTGAAGCGGTTCTGCGCGGTCAGCGCGACGTAACGCACCTTGCTGGCGTCGCCGAGCACGCCAGCGGCAAGCGCCTTGCAGTAGTCGACGTCGAGACCCCTAAAATTGCCCTGCGAATCCGGCGCCGAGAAGCCGGCAAAGCCGGTCGAGACGCCGCATACCAGCGTGCCGCGCTGCTTGACGGTATCGAGCGTGGCAGCCGACGCACTGGCGATCCCTGCGACGAGCAGGCTTGCCGCAATGATAATCCTCTTCATGCTTCCCTCCCTCGTTACTAGTGATTGATGCCTTTCAGCACGCTGTCGACCGCAGAGCCAAGCCGGTCGACGATCATGTCGATGTCGGCCGGCGTGCAGATATAGGGCGGTGCGAGCAGCACGTGGTCGCCATGCTTGCCGTCAGCCGTGCCGCCGGACGGATAGCAGCCGAGCCCGCCTTCGAACGCCGCCGCCTTGATTCTCTGGTGCAGCTTCAGGCTTGGGTCGAACGGCTTCTTGGTGGCGCGATCCTCGACCAGCTCGATCGCCTGGAACAGGCCACGGCCCCTGACATCACCGACATGGCGGTGATTGCCGAAGCGCTCGGTCAGCCGCTTCTCGAGATGCCTGCCCAGATCCTTGACGTGGTCGAGCAGCTTCTCCTCCTGGATCACCCGCTGCACTTCGAGCGCCGCGGCGCAGGCCATCGGGTGCGCGAGATAGGTATGGCCGTGCTGAAACGCCCCCGAACCTTGCCGGATCGTATCGACGATGCGGTTGGTCGCAAGCATTGCGCCGATCGGCTGATAGCCGCCGCCAAGACCCTTGGCGATGGCCTGGATGTCGGGCGCGACGCCCTCCTGCTCCCACGCATGCAAGGTGCCGGTGCGGCCCATCCCGCACATGACCTCGTCGAGGATGAGCAGCGCGCCGTGCTTGTCGCAGATCTCGCGCACGGCGCGGAAATAGCCTTCCGGCGCCGTCACCGCGCCCGCGGTCGCGCCGACCACGGGCTCGGCGATGAACGCTGCGACCGTATCCGGACCGAGCCGCAAAAATTCGGCGTCCAGCTCGGCGGCGAGCCGCGCGACGAAATCGCTCTCGGATTCATGATCGCGTTTCTCATGATAGGCGAAGGCCGGCGTGACATGGCTGAACGACGGCGACAGCAGCGGCGCATAGGGTTCGCGCCGCCAGGCATTGCCGCCGGCCGACAGCGCGCCGAGCGTGTTGCCGTGATAGCTCTGCCGGCGCGCGATGAAGCGCTGGCGCTTCGGCTGGCCGGCTTCAATGAAATATTGCCGCGCAATCTTGATCGCGGC
>DATHMA010000122.1:0-2308 GCA_035487555.1 Bradyrhizobium sp.
CAGCCGTGCTCGATGGCCGACATGGCGATCGCGTCCTGCGCCTGCACGCCGCCGATGCCGCGCGCCGCCCACACGATATCCGCGCACTCGATGTGGGCCTGATAGGTCAGCAGATGGCGGACCGCCACCGGGATGTCGACCGGCTCGACCACAATGCCACCCTGCCAGTGCAGGATGCCGAGCTTGTGGGTGAGCCTGAGGATGTTGCGAAACCCTTCGAGGTCCCCATAGCGACGGCCACCCTCGAGATCGCGGATGTTCGGGGCGCCGGTGACGGGTCCGAAGTTGACGACATGGTCGCCGACGTGCAGATGCCGCTCGGGATTGCGGGCATGGAGCACGAAGCGCTCGGGCGCGTGGGCCAGATGCGCCTCGACGATGTCGCGCCCCAGGCGGACCATCTGGGTCGCCTCGTCCACCAGGGCGCCGGCGCGGCGGTAGAGCTCGCGTGCCGCGGGGCTGCGGATCTCCAGACCCGCCTGTTCGAGAACCTGGTAGGCCGCGGCCAGAATTCGCTCGACCTGCTCGGCGGTGAGAATTTCCAGCGGCGCCCAGCGATTGGTGAGCCGCGGCAGGGGCGCGAGCGAGGGACCGATGTTGCGCGGGGCGCGCCCACGGTCACGGCGGCGGGAGGTTGCCGGAACTTCGGTCATGGCCTGGCGGCGCAACCTTCCCCTGTCACAGGGATTTCAGGAACTCGACAATCGCCTGCTGATCGGCCTGGTTCAGCTTTTCAAAGCGCTTGCTCACCTCGCTCGCTTCGCCGCGGTGACGGATGATGGCGTCGCGGAACGTCAGCGACGCGCCATCATGCATCAGCATCGGATGCGTGCGCACACCCCAAAGGGGAGCCGTACGCACTCGGTTGGTGGCCGAGCGATAGGCCTCCAGCGACATGTTCTTCCATTGGGTCTGGTACATGTGCTTGCCGTAATGCTCCTCCATCGCGATGGCGATGCCATCGCCCGTGCCGACGTCGTGCAGCAGGAAGTCGCTGTACGGATGGAATGTCTTGTTTCCGAGCGCGTCGGGAATGGTGAATTTCCCGCCGTTCACCACCGTGCCCGGGGCTGCGGTGGCCAGAGTCGGGACATGGCAACTGTCACAGCCGACGCTGGCGAACAGCGTTTCGCCTTTCTTGGCCGCGGCGGTCGCCGCCTGCCGGGCGTCGCGGGCCGGGGCTTTGGTCGCGCGCATGAAGCGTGCGAAGTGATCGAGGTCCGTGAGTCCGTCTGCACCGGGTTTATCGTTCGGCTCGGCCACCGTGTTGCACAGGTCGGTCACTTCATCCGGCAAGAGCCTGTTGGTAATTCCAATCTCGTTGAGGTAAGCGTCACCAGAGAATGAAAGGAGGCTCGCGTGCTGGTTCTTCCAGCCGAAGCGTCCGACCCGCGTCACGCCCGGTGACTCAAGGACCGGGACGTATAGAGCCAGGCCGCAAATCTGGCCGCGGTCCTTGTGGCATTGTTTCCTGGAAATCTCGATCAGGGTCGAATCGTCGACCGCCTCCACGAATCCGTCGCCGAGAAGATTCACTGAAATGCGAAAGGTGCGAATATTTTCCGAATCCGGTACGCGCTCCTGAATGTCGGTGGTGGGGAAGGCGGCGTTGGGACAGATGGCACGTTGGTTGACCAGCGTGCGCCCCTTGATGATCTCGGCTCCGTCGTTGATCGGAATGTCCGGGTTCTGAAATGTGCCGTCCCGACCCTTGTGGCCGACACGCAGCTCCAGAACCTGACTGGCGCCGCCAGACACCGGATTCTGGTGGCACTCGCGGCAGGATTGCGCGTTGAAGAGCGGACCGAGGCCATCCGCGATGGCCTCGAATTGTTCAAATGACGCCTGGTCTGCCTGGTGCGTCGCATCGTCTGCGACGCCGTTAGTCTTATTGTCGAAGCCGGTGGGCGCCTGAGTCGGCGGCGTCACCGGCGGACCCGCCGAACATGCTGTGCCGAACAGGCTGAGACTGACAGCAGCAACCCCGATGAAAGTGTTCATGGTTCCCCTCCGTGGCCGGCTGAGAATCTATGCCTGTTTCGGCGGTGCGGTCAAACAACACGCGCACCCCGCTTTCGAAGGATTGGGAGCGCACAGTTCGCTGCGCTAAACTGGCAATCCCGAGGCAGCCTGAGAAGACCGTCATGTCGGCACGATTTGTCGTGATCATGGGTTTGCTGGGCGCCGCCTTGCCCGGCAGCGCGCCGATTCATGCGCAACAGACACCGGCGGCGAATCCGCTGGATACCGTACCGGATAAGATGCCGTTCGACATTCCCTATGGCACACCCATATCGCTCGAGCGCGC
>DATHMA010000123.1:0-35844 GCA_035487555.1 Bradyrhizobium sp.
CCGGTACCGCCGCCCGTGACCCAGGCCACGCGTTTACCACCCTTCGCCATGCAAACTGTCTCCGTTGCTTTCTCGGGGCCGTTTTTGCTAATCCAGCCGCAACTTTCCGGCCAGCGCCCCTTCCAGGGAATTGTCGCATGAACACCACCGCCAATGCCAACCTGTTTTCACGCCTGTTTGATGGCCTCGACGACCCCAAGCGGCTCGCGATCGAGACCCATGACGGCGAGCGCATCACCTACGGCGATTTGATCGCCCGCGCAGGCCAGGTGGCCAATGTGCTGGTCGAGCGCGGTGTCAAGGTCGGCGACCGCGTCGCGGCGCAGACCGAGAAATCGGTCCAGGGCCTGGTGCTCTACCTCGCCACCGTCCGCGCCGGCGCCATCTACCTGCCGCTCAACACCGCCTATACGCTCAACGAGCTCGACTATTTCATTACCGACGCCGAGCCGTCGCTGGTGGTATGCGATCCCTCCAAGGCCGAGGGCATCAAGGCGATCGCAGCCAAGGTGAACGGCAAGGTCGAGACGCTGGATTCCCATGGCAAGGGCTCATTGACCGACGCCGCCGCCAAGGCCAAATCCGATTTCACGACAGTCGCGCGCGCCAATGACGACCTCGCCGCCATCCTCTACACCTCAGGCACGACCGGCCGCTCCAAGGGCGCGATGCTGTCCCACGACAATCTCGCGTCGAACTCGCTTTCGCTGGTCGACTACTGGCGCTTCACCGACAAGGACGTCTTGATCCACGCGCTACCGATCTATCACACCCACGGCCTGTTCGTGGCGAGCAACGTCACACTGTTCGCGCGCGGCTCGATGATCTTCCTTCCGAAATTCGATCCGGACCTGATCATCAAGCTGATGGCGCGCGCCACCGTCATGATGGGCGTGCCGACCTTCTACACGCGCCTGTTGCAGAATCCTGCGCTGAACAAGGAGACGACCAGGCACATGCGGCTGTTCGTCTCCGGATCGGCGCCGCTTTTGGCCGAAACCCATCGCGAATGGTTCGCCCGCACCGGTCACGCCGTGCTCGAGCGTTATGGCATGACCGAAACCAACATGAACACCTCCAACCCGTATGACGGCGAGCGTGTCGCCGGCGCCGTCGGCCATGCGCTGCCCGGCGTTGCCGTGCGCGTCACCGATCCCGAAACCGGCAAGGTGGTTGCCGCCGACACCATCGGCATGATCGAGGTCAAGGGCCCGAACGTGTTCAAGGGCTATTGGCGCATGCCGGAGAAGACCAAGTCGGAGTTCCGCGACGACGGCTTCTTCGTCACCGGCGACCTCGGCAAGATCGACAACAAGGGCTATGTCCACATCGTCGGCCGCGGCAAGGACCTCGTAATCTCGGGCGGATTCAACGTCTATCCCAAGGAGATCGAGAGCGAAATCGACGCCATGCCGGGCGTGATCGAATCCGCCGTGATCGGCGTGCCGCATTCGGATTTCGGCGAGGGCGTCACCGCGGTCGTCGTCTGCAACAAGGGCGCCGAAGTCAGCGAAACCTCGGTGCTGAAGGGGCTCGACGGAAGGCTCGCCAAATTCAAAATGCCCAAGCGCGTCTTCGTCGTCGACGAATTGCCGCGCAACACCATGGGCAAGGTGCAGAAGAATATTCTGCGGGACACGTATAAGGATATTTACGCAAAATCATAGGGGCGCCGCGACGGCGGCGGGGCGGGGACATGACCCGAGAGCAGGCCGCGGAAATTCAACGGCATTTGTTGACCGCGAAGAAAGCGATCAATCGGGTCGCAGCGTTGGTATTTGATCTCGACAAGGTTGAAGATCGAAAGGCGTTTGCCGAGCCTGTGGGAAATGCCTATTGGGCCTTGCAACACGAAATGCTGGACAAGGTGATCTATCGTCAATTTCCTGATCTGAGGCCACCATCCAAAGAGAAACCGCGGATCGACAGCAAGCTGACGTGGGATAAAGTCAGCCTGCCGCCATCCGTCACCGTGATGGATTTCGACAGAGTCGTTCTCTCGTATCTAGGCCAGCAATGGCGCAAAACGGCCAGGATCGTCGGGAACGTTTCGGAACATTACGCAAGCCTTGGCATAAGCCTCGATCCCGCGATTGCTGCCGCGCGCCTGATGGTAATGGTCGATTCCGGCCTCATCGAAAGCGCCGGCGATCTACGCATGTGGGGCTATAGCGAGGTGCGGCTGAACTCCTAAGCTGCTGACCCCACCAACAGCGGCACCAATTCCACGCGCGAATCCTTCAGCAGGTCGATCACGTCGTCACGTCCATCGATCTTGAGCTTGAGCACCCTGAGCGACCAGACGCCGTCTTTCTTGACCGCCTCCACTTGAAGCTCTCCATTGGCCTTGGTCCCGGTCACTGGGAAATTCAGCTTCGCTTCGCCAGACGTATCCTTAGTCGAGATTTCGCCGGAAGGCGTTCCGGTCGATATGGGAGCGCCGAGTGCGCTCATGGCCGCGGTGTTGGACTGAAGCTTGGTCACCGCGAGTTGGTAGGCCTCGGAATTCCTGAGGGCGAAGAAAACGCCGCCAATGGTCCCGCCAAGCATCGCGATCGCGGCAAGCCAGAGCACGACGCCCCAGATCGCCCATTTGCGTTGGACGCGCTTGAAATGCTCGATGCTGTCCCATCGCCCGTTGCGCCAGGCCCAGGCGCTCCCTCTCGCGCCCAGCACAAAGGGCATCACCAGGCCGATGAGTGGAACGAACGTCAGCAGCGCGATGAAGGTATTATTTCCAATCCCCCATACCCAGTTGAGCAGAAACGCGCCCCAATTCCAGCGGTCGATTTCCGCCGGGACCACCGATTGATCGAGGGGTGGGGGAGAAGTGGTGGTCATCGATGACGTCCTGAAATAAGTGATGCCGAGGGCGCCAGGAAATTCGACTACTGCCCCGTCGCGAGACTTATCACAAACCGGCCACCGACAATAAAGAGATAGAGACCGAAGGCGACTTCCAGCATGCGCTTTGACATGGCATGCGCGGCCTTGACCCCGAGCGGCGCGGTCCAGAGACTCATCGGCATCACCAACAGCGCGCCGATCAGCGAGACATAGCCGACGGCGAGCGGCATCTGCAGCGCGGCAATAGTGGGGAATCGGGCCGCGACCGGCCAGCCGGCATAGACATAGCCGAGTGCGCCGGGGATCGAGATCAGGACCGCAAGCGCGGACGAGGTCGCCACCGACTGGTGGATCGGGCGGCCGTAGAATGTCATCAAGAGGTTGGAGAACAGTCCGCCGCCGACCCCCATCAACGTCGACAGCAGGCCGACGAAGAAGCCGTAGACCTTCATCAACAGACCCTTCGGCATCTCGTCGCCGAAATTCCAGCCGTCGCGCAAGAGCCAGAGGCGCAGCGTGGCCGACCAGGCGACGGCGACAAAGACATATTTGAACAGCCGCTCGGGCGCATAGCGCGCAATCGCGCTGCCGACGATGACGCCGATGATGATCACCAGCCACCAGGCCTTGATGATGTCCATGTCGACCGCGCCGCGGAGATAATGGGCGCGGAAGGAGCGGATCGAGGTTGGAATGATCACCGCGAGCGAAGTGCCGATGCAGAGCGGCATGCGCACCTCGAGCGGCACGCCGGCCAGCCGAAAGCATTCGTAGAACACCGGGACCAGCACCGCGCCGCCGCCGATGCCGAACAGGCCGGCCAGAAATCCGGACAACGCGCCCGTCGCGATCAGCAACAGTGCGAGTTCAATCAGCTCGGTAAGATCAGCGCCGCCCAAAATGATTCCCACTCCCCAGATCGAGCTGATCGTCGCCCGCGACCTTGATGGCAGCAATGGCTGCCAGCGCGGGCGCGCCTGCAACCAGGGCAAATCTCCACGCCGGCGCTAGTTGGTCGCCGCAACTGACGAGCACCGCGCCGTCCACCAGCAATCCCGTCACGGAAAACACCAGCGGGCACATGAGTCCCATGGCTGCGCGCGTGAGGGGTGAGATGGAACGCATGGCCGGGCCGGCTCTCTGATTCCAGGTCGAACAAACCTACACTATTGTGCTGTTCGATAGTATTCTCCGATATTGCCAGATTATCTTGCATAAACCGGAAGGATGACCGTTTGGACCAATTCGCGGCGCTAACGACCTTCGTGCGGGTAGTGGACGCCGGCAGCCTGTCCGGCGCCGCCAGATCGCTGCCGAGTTCGCTGACGGCGGTGAGCCGCCAGGTCTCGGCGCTCGAGCGGCATTTCGGCACCCAGCTGCTCCACCGTACGACGCGGCGGCTGGCACTGACCGACGATGGCCGCATGCTCTACGAGAGGGCCAAGGCCATCCTGGGCGAGCTCCGCCAAGTCGAAGCGGCATTGTCGACGGGCCATCAAGAGCCGGCGGGACGGCTCCGCGTTGCCGCCCCGACGCTGATCGGACGGCTTTTGCTGGCGCCGATGCTGGCGGAATTCCTGCGGCGCCATCCCGCCGTCTCGGTCGACCTGCAACTCGTCGACCGCGCCGTCGACATGATCGAGGAAGACATCCACCTCGCCCTTCGCATCGGACATCTGCCCGACTCCGACCTCGTCGCGCGCAAGCTCGGTGATATCCAGATGATCGTCTGCGCCTCGCCGTCCTATCTGGAGAGCCGCGGCGTGCCGCAGACACCGGCCCAATTGAGCGCCCATGATTGCCTCGCCTTTTCGGAAGTGCCGGGCGCCGCCGAATGGCGCTTTGCGCAGGACGCAAAATCCAGATGGAAAATCCCGATCTCGCCGCGGCTCTGGGCCAACAGTCTCGACGCGCTGGTGATGGCGGCGAAAGACGGCTCCGGTCTCGTCCGGGTACCGAGCTGGCAGGTGATGGGTGAAATCAGCGCGGGCAATTTGCGGCGCGTCTTGCAGGACTACGAGCCACCGCCGGCACCGCTGCACGTGCTGTCACAATCATCCCGGCTCGCTTCGCCGAAAACACGCGCTTTCACGGATTATTTGACGGCGCAATGGCGAAGCAACGAACCGTTCATCGCACGGCGCTAAAGCGTGCACCGAGACGATCAGGGATTCTTGCATGGATGCTTGCAGGAACGCTCGCAATCGTCGTGGTATACCACGAATTATCAGGCCGTTTTTGCCGTTTAGCGTAACGATGAATGCAGATTCGGTTGGCTGCCATTTGATCGTTGCACTCGATGATTCGACTCCGTAAATAGGGCTCAAATTACCGCGATCCCCGACCGAGCCAGCTCGGTTCGCAACATAAAGCTGCCAATGACCGCCAGGATCGAACGCCCCCTTTCACCGCATATACAGACCTACCGCTGGACGCTGACGATGATTCTTTCCATCGTCCATCGCGCCACCGGCATGGCGCTTTATGTCGGCACGCTGCTGTTGGCCTGGTGGCTGATCGCAGCCGCCTCGGGACCTACCGCCTACGCCAATGTGCAGGGCTTCACGTCGAGCTTCATCGGCCGGCTGATCGTGTTCGGCTACACCTGGGCGCTGATGCATCACCTGCTCAGCGGCATCCGCCATCTGGTCTGGGACCTCGGCTATGGCTTCAAGGCCAACGAGCGCGAGGCCCTGACCTGGGGCGCGTTGATCGGCGGCATCTCGCTGACGGTGCTGATCTGGATCGTGGCCTATGCAATCGGAGGCGGACGATGAGCACGCCAACCGGCCACGGCTCGCCATCGATGCGCACCCCGCTCGGCAAGGTCCGCAATCTCGGCGCCTCGCATTCCGGCACCGGCGATTTCTGGCGCCAGCGTCTGACCGCGGTAGCAATGGTGTTGCTGATCATCCCGGTCTTGGTCATCGTGATGATGCTGCTCGGCCGTAACCAGGCCGGTGCGGCCCAGATCCTCGGCTCGATGCCGATCGCGGTCATCCTGGTGCTCTTCATCATCGCCTCGACCTGGCACATGAAGATCGGCATGCAGGTCGTGATCGAAGACTACATTCACAATGAAAAGCTGAAGCTCGCCTCGGTCATGGCCAACAACTTCTTCTGTTTCGTGGTGGCGCTGGCCTCGATCTACGCCATCTTCAAACTGTCGTCGGGAGTTTGATCCATGTCTGGTGAAGAATATGGCCAGTGAAGGCAACGGCAAGGCCACCAACGGTTCAGGCCCCGCCACCAACGGCAAAGCCTATCCGATCGAGGACCATACCTACGACGTCGTCGTGGTCGGCGCCGGCGGCGCGGGACTGCGTGCCGTGGTCGGCTGCTCGGAGGCGGGCCTGCGCACCGCCTGCATCACCAAGGTGTTTCCGACCCGCTCGCACACGGTCGCGGCGCAGGGCGGCATTTCCGCTTCGCTCGGCAACATGCATCCCGACGACTGGCGCTGGCACATGTACGACACCGTCAAGGGGTCGGACTGGCTCGGCGACCAGGACGCCATCGAATACATGGTGCGCCATGCGCCCGAGGCGGTCTACGAGCTCGAACACTGGGGCGTGCCGTTCTCGCGCACCGAGGACGGCAAGATCTACCAGCGTCCGTTTGGCGGCATGACCATGGATTACGGCAAGGCCCAGGCGCAGCGCACCTGCGCGGCCGCCGACCGCACCGGCCACGCCATGCTGCACACCATGTACGGCCAGGCGCTGCGGCATTCGGCCGAGTTCTACATCGAGTTCTTCGCCATCGACCTGATCATGGACGATCAGGGCACCTGCCGTGGCGTGATCGCGCTGAAGCTCGACGACGGCACGCTGCACCGCTTCCGCGCCCAGACCACGATTCTCGCGACCGGCGGCTATGGCCGCGCCTATGCTTCCTGCACCTCGGCGCATACCTGCACCGGCGACGGCGGCGGCATGGCACTGCGCGCCGGCCTGCCGCTGCAGGATATGGAGTTCGTTCAGTTCCACCCGACCGGCATCTATGGCTCGGGCTGCCTCGTCACCGAGGGCGCACGCGGCGAAGGCGGCTATCTCGTCAATTCCGAGGGCGAGCGCTTCATGGAGCGCTATGCGCCGTCGGCAAAGGACCTCGCCTCCCGCGACGTGGTCTCACGCTCGATGACCATCGAGATCCGCGAAGGCCGCGGCGTCGGCAAGAAAAAGGACCACATCTTCCTGCACCTCGACCATCTCGACCCGAAGGTGCTGGCCGAGCGGCTGCCCGGCATTTCCGAATCGGCGCGCATCTTCGCCAATGTCGACGTGACGCGCGAGCCGATCCCGATCGTGCCGACCGTGCACTACAACATGGGCGGCATCCCGACCAATTTCCACGCCGAAGTGCTGACCAAGAAGAACGGCGACGACAATGCCATCGTCCCCGGCTTGATGGCGGTCGGCGAGGCGGCCTGCGTCTCCGTGCATGGCGCCAACCGTCTCGGCTCCAACTCGCTGATCGACCTCGTGGTGTTCGGCCGCGCGGCAGCGCTGCGTCTGGCCGAAAAGCTCACCGCCAATGCCACCCAGCCGGAGTTGCCCAAGGACTCCGCTGAGCGGTCGCTGGGCCGGCTCGATCATTTCCGCTATGCCTCCGGCGGCACGCCAACCGCGAAACTGCGCGACAGCATGCAGCATGTGATGCAGAACAATTGCGCCGTGTTCCGCGACGGTGACGTGCTGCAAGAAGGTCAGAACCTGATCCACAAGGTCAACGGCGGCATCTCCGACATTTCGGTGTCCGACCGCTCGCTGGTGTGGAATTCCGATTTGATCGAGACGCTGGAGTTCTCCAACCTGATCGCGCAGGCCGTCGTCACCATGGACTCGGCTGCCAACCGCACCGAGAGCCGCGGCGCGCATGCGCGCGAGGATTTCAACACGCGCGACGACAAGAACTGGATGAAGCACACGCTGGCGTGGATCGACGAGAGCGGCAAGACCACGATCGATTACCGCCCGGTGCACGACTACACCATGACCAATGACGTCCAGTACATCGTGCCGAAGGCGCGGGTGTACTAACCGGGCAAAGGCGAGACAGATGGTTGAATTCGCACTTCCGAAGAACTCGAGGATCTCTGGCGGCAAGGTCTGGCCGAAGCCGCAGGGCGCGACCGAGACGCGCGAGTACAGGATCTATCGCTGGAATCCGGACGACGGCAAAAATCCGAGCGTCGACACCTATCATGTCGACATCCATGATTGCGGGCCCATGGTGCTGGACGGGCTGATCTGGATCAAGAACCATATCGACCCGACGCTGACCTTCCGCCGCTCCTGCCGCGAGGGCGTCTGCGGCTCCTGCGCCATGAACATCGACGGCCAGAACACGCTCGCCTGCACCAAGTCGATGCATGACGTCGCATCCGGCGGCGCGGTGAAGATCAATCCGCTGCCGCACCAGCCGGTCGTGAAGGATCTCGTTCCCGACCTCACCAATTTCTATGCGCAATACGCGTCCATCGAGCCGTGGCTGAAGACGACCTCGCCGACGCCGCAGAAGGAATGGAAGCAGAGCCACGAGGACCGCGAGAAGCTCGACGGGCTCTATGAGTGCATCCTCTGCGCCTGCTGCTCGACCTCCTGCCCGAGCTATTGGTGGAACAGCGACCGCTTCCTCGGCCCCGCCGCGCTGTTGCAGGCGACGCGCTGGGTCACCGACTCCCGTGACGAAGCCACCGGCGAACGGCTCGACAACCTCGAGGATCCCTTCCGGCTCTATCGCTGCCACACCATCATGAACTGCGCGAAGGCCTGCCCGAAGGGCCTCAACCCCTCGGAAGCGATCGCAACGCTGAAGATGAAGCTGGTCGAACGGCAGATCTGAGTGGCGCGCTCGGCCTCGGCCCTCCGCCGCTAGGCGGAGGGATCAAAGCATCGATCGTTCCCGAAAGGATCGCATGATGTCCGGCGCGCCCATCATCCTGCATCATTTCAAGCAGTCGCCTTTCTCGGAGAAAATCCGGCTCGTCTTTGGCCTGAAGAAGCTCGCCTGGACCTCGGTCGTGATCTCGCGGATCATGCCGCGTCCCGACCTGATGCCGCTCACCGGCGGTTATCGCCGTACGCCCGTGATGCAGATCGGGGCCGACGTCTATTGCGACACCCAATGCATCATGCGCGAACTAGAGCGCCGCTTTCCCGAGCCGTCGCTGCTGCCGAAGGGCACGCAAGGGCTCGCCTGGGGCAGCGCGATGTGGACGGATCGCTCGTTTTTCCAGAACACGGTCAATCTCGTATTCGGCTTGCTGGCGGACAAGGTGCCGGCCGATTTCATCGCCGATCGCGAAAAGCTGCGTGGCGCCAAATTCGACGTCGCCGCCATGACCGCGGCGATCCCGCAGATGCACGATCAATATCGCGCGCATCTCTCCTGGATCGATACCCAGCTCAGCGATGAGCGGACCTGGCTCGCCGGCGAAGCGCCCAGCCTGATCGACGTCAACGCCTATATGAACATCTGGTACGTGCGCGCCCATCTCGACAGTGCCGACGAGATGATGGCCGAGTTCGACCACACCCGAGCCTGGGCCGGGCGGTTGCGCGCCGCCGGTCACGGCCAACGCACTGAAATGACGACCACTGAGGCGCTCGATCTCGCGACCAAGGCTGTGCCAGAGACCGAAGAGCTGCACGATCCGAACGACCCCTCCGGCCGCAAGGTTGGCGACAAGGTCGAGGTCGTGCCCGACGATTACGGCAAGGTCCGCGTCGCCGGCGAGATCGTCGCACTCTCGCCGCAACACATCGCCATTCGCCGGCATGATCCAAAAGCCGGCGACATCGTCGTGCATTTTCCGCGTGCGGGTTTTCTCGTACTTCCCGCTTAATCGGCGAAGGGCGCCTGCAGGCCGAACGCGTCCGCAAGCTTTCGCAAATCCGCGCGCGTGTCCTCCGGCAGCAGAATCCCTTCCGCGCGATTGCGCGCCTCCGATCGTGCTTCGAGCTCGCCGGGATAGACGATCTCGTCAAAGCCCTGCGCCAGCGGCACGGATTTCAGCTCGCTGACATAGCGCTGCATACGTTCGCCAAACTCGTTCAACGGCATGAAGGCCGCGATGTTGAGCGCGATCATGAATTGCCCGGCGCCGCTGCGATGCTCGGTCTGATAGGGGCCGTGCACCCCGGCGCCGAAAGCGCTGCCGCTTAGAACGCCCGACAGCATGTCCATCATCACGGCAATGGCGTAACCCTTGTGCTGCGCCATCGGCAGGATGATGCCCTCGATGGCTTCGGCCGGATCTGTGGTCGGCGCACCCTCGGCGTTGATCGCCCATCCTTCCGGAATCGGCAGCCCCTTCTGCCGGGCGAGATAGATCTTGCCGCGCGCAACGCCGGTGTTGGCGATGTCGAGCACCATCGGCGACTGGCTTCCCGCCGGCGCCGCCCACGACCAGGGATTGGTGCCGACCGTCTTCTTGCGGCCACCCCAGGGCGCCATCGCCGGGCTCGCATTGGTGGCGAGAAAGCCGACGCAGCCGGCACGCGCCGCCATCAGCGTGAAATACATCGCGGTGCCGAAATGATTGGAGTTGCGCAGCGCCACCGCGCCGATGCCATGCGCCCGCGAGCGGCGGATCGCGTCCTCCATCGCATGCGCCGTCAAGACCTGGCCCATGCCGTCCTTGCCATCGATCACAGCGATCGCGCCGGCGTCGACGATTGTTTCAGGTTTGGCGCTGGGATCGCAGACGCCGGCCTTGAGGCGGCCGACATACCAGGACAGCCGCATCACGCCATGCGACTGATGCCCCCACAGATCGGCCTGCACTAGCGTGTCGGCCGCAAGCCTCGCGGCCGCCGCCGGCATACCGCAACGCTCATAGACCGCCGTGGCAAAGTCGAGCAGTTGCTGCGGCCCGATGCGCCCATCGCGTTCCATGTCCGTCTCCGCCAAAATTCTCGCGAAATCTGACTAGCATGATCGAGGGGAACCATCGAGGTACCCAAGCTGTCGCTTCAGCTCACCGTCAGCACGATTTTTCCCGCGCCTGTACCAGCCGCCAGTCGCTCCATCGCTTCACGGACAGAAGATAAAGGGAAAACAGCATCGATCAACGGATCGATGCTGCCGTCTTCGATCAGCGCAAAAATCTTCGGCAAGTCCTCGCGCAGCGGTTTTGGGTCTTTTCGATAAAGCATGGTGATGCCGTAGAAGGCACCGCGGCGGCCGCGAAGGCGCGCACCCAGCAGCGTGTTGGCAATGCTCGCTAGAATCGCCGACTTGCTCCGGACGTTCATGAAGCCGAAACCAACCAGCATGCCTCCAACACGCAATGATTTGATGCATGGCGTCACGTTCGATCCGCCCACGGCGTCGAAAACGACATCGACGCCATGCGGCTCGCACGCGCGCACCAGGCGATCCAGTCGTCCCTTGCGATAGTCGATCGGCGTCGCGCCGAATTTGCGGATCACGTCGTGCTTGGCCGGCGATGCAGCGCCATAGGCCTTGACGCCGGTGAGACGCAGGAGTTGCAGGGCGGCCGTGCCGACGCCGCCGGCAGCGCCCGTCACCAGCGCCGTCTGGCCCGGCTGCACTTTGGCGACACGATGAATCATCTGCCATGCGGTGACGTAGTTCAGCACCGTGGCTGCCGCCTGGACATCCGAGACGCCGTCCGAAATCGGAATGAAATGCTCGGCGTCGCGGACAATGGTTTCGGCGAAGCCGCCGTGCAGCGTCAGCGCGGCGACACGCTGCCCGATCCGGAAATCCTTCACCTCGGCGCCGACTGCGTCGACCACGCCGGCGATCTCGTAGCCCGGCACGAACGGCATCGGCGGCGCGTAGTTGTAGCGGCCCGCGAGCATCATCAGGTCGGTCGAGCCGACGCCGGCAGCGCGGATGCGAACCCGAAGCTGTTTTGGGCCCGGCTCAGGCAATGGCAGATCGACGCTGCGCAGCACCTCAGGTCCGCCGATCCGGGGCAGCATGACCGCGCGATAACGCCGGTGGACGAGTTCAGGCGTTGTGGATTCGATTAGCAGCGACACGTGGTCCTCCATGGGCATGGAGCCGTTTATGCCGCGCGCCTCGTTCTCTGAAAATTGCATAAATATATAACATTGATATACGTATTTGTATGAAAGAGCCCGACTGGAGCCATATCCGCTCGTTTCTCGCCGTCTACGACGAGGGCAGTCTCTCGGGCGCGGCGCGGCGGTTGGGGCTGACCCAGCCCACCCTTGGGCGGCAGATCGCCGAGCTCGAAAAGGACCTCGGCGTCGCCCTCTTCATTCGTTCCCAGCGCGGCCTGACGCCGACGGACGCCGCAAACGATATCGCCCGTCACGCGCAGGCGATGTCGGCGGCATCGAGCGCCATGATCCGCGCGGCTTCCGGCGGTGAGAGCGACATCGCCGGGACCATCCGCATCACTGCGAGCGACATTATCGGCGCCGAGGTGCTGCCGCCCTTGCTGGCCTTGTTCCGCAGCATAGCTCCGCGCGTGACGATCGAGCTTTCACTCTCCAACCGCGTGGCCGACCTTCTCACTGGAGAAGCCGATATTGCCGTGCGCATGCTGCGTCCCGGCCAGCAGGCGATCGTCGCCCGCCATGTCGGCGATGTCGGCCTCGGGCTCTACGCGCACCGGCACTATCTCGAAGCCGCGCCGAAACTGACGACGCCGCGCGCGATGCTTGGCGAGCACACGCTCATCGGCTTCGATCGGGAAACGCCGGTATTGCCCGACCTGTCGGAAAATCTCACGCTGGTCCGCGATATCTTTTCGCTGCGGACCGACAATGATCTGGCCCAACTCGCCGCCATCAGGGCGGGCTGCGGCATCGGACTGATCCAGCACGGCATCGCGCGGCGTAGCAAGGAACTGGTGCCGGTGTTTCCGGATCAAATCAGCGCCCGGCTGGAGATATGGCTGGCGCTGCACGAGGATCTGCGCACGAGCCGCAGGCTGCGCTTGATGATGGATCATCTTCTCGCCGGGCTAATGGACTACGTCAACCAATCGCAGCCTTCGCGCGGGTAGGCGACGTAGAAAAAGCGCGCAGGAACCTTTGGAGTCCCGCGCAAAAGTCGGCTATGCAGTCGCCGCCCTGCCCGCTTGTTCAAGGATAGCTGCGTGATATCAGACAATGATCCTTCGCCCGCGCCATTCGGCGCCTTTGCGCCGAATGCGGCGCAGGCGGCGATCATTTCTCTCGCGCATCGCTCGCGGCTGAAGCGTGGCGCGTTTCGCCCCTGGCTGTCGCGGCTGGTCAATCTGCTCCGCGCGGGTCCCGTTGATGTGCCCTATCAAGGCGCCTCGTTCCGCTTCTATCACCAGGCCAGCGCGACCGAGCGCGGCGCGCTGTTCAATCCCGACTACAATCTCGAAGAGCTCAGCTTCCTGCGCACGCATCTGCCCGCCGGCGGCGTGTTCGTCGATATCGGCGCCAATGTCGGCACCTATGCGCTGGTGCTGGCGCGTGATGTCGGCGCAAACGGCACCGTGATCGCGGTCGAGCCGCATCCCGTCACGCATGCGCGGCTTGCTTTCAACAACAGCGCTTGCGGATACACGCAGACGCGCCTGGTCGCGGCCGCGGTGAGCGATGCCGACGGCGAAGTGATGATCGAGACCGATGGCGGCAATCTCGGCGCCAGCCACGTCGTCATCGGTGCCGCCACCTCTGAAGCCATCAAGGTGCCTGCGCTACGGCTGCAGCGCATTCTCGATGAAGCGGGCGTCACGAAAGTCGACGCGCTGAAAATCGACATCGAAGGTTTTGAAGACCGCGCGCTGGTGCCGTACTTCAAAGAAGCGCCGCAAGCGCAATGGCCGCGCGCGGTGGTGATCGAGCATCTCTCCCGCGACGAATGGCAGCAGGACTGCATCGCCGACATGTTGACACGGGGTTATGCTGAAGCAGGCCGGACGCGCAGCAACACGTTTCTCTTGCGTACGTAGGCTGACGATACGAGGAGCATGATCCGGAAAAGTGGAAGCCGGTTTTCCGAAAAGATCATGCTCAATCAAGAAGGAGGCGCTGATGATCGACCATATCGGTTTTCCCGTTTCCGACTATGAGCGCGCCAAGACCTTCTATCTGCAAGCGCTGGCGCCGCTCGGCTACGCTCTCGTGATGGAAGTCAAACAGCAGGACCAGCCCGAAGACACGCCGGCGGCGGGTTTCGGCGCCAATGGCAAGCCGGATTTCTGGATCGGCGGCGAAGGCGGATTGAACAAGCCGCTGCATGTCGCGATCCTCGCGACCAACCGCGCTGCCGTGGATGCTTTCTATCATGCAGCAATCGCAGCCGGCGGGCGCGACAATGGCGCGCCGGGCATTCGCGCACATTATCATCCGAATTATTACGGCGCCTTCGTGCTCGATCTTGATGGTCACAACATCGAGGCGGTGTGTCACACGCCGGAATGAGCACGTTCCTTCGGGAACATTGCGCTGCGCACGCCGTTATCGCACTTCGGAACACGGGGGCGATCTCAATGCAAATCGAACGTGCCTAACTTGGCCATCGCATGAATACGCCATGAACAATGACGTTTTCGGGCCTTTTGTCGCACGAAATAAATCCGAATCAGCCTTTGTACGCTGCCACAATCCGGCCTAATGGCTGTTCGTTGATCGCCTGCCTCTAGAACCTTCCTTCCTCCCGGGACCCACAACATCATGACAAAACTTCGCCTCGTGCTGCTTGCCACGACCGCTCTCACTGCGATGCAGTTTGCAAGCTCTACCTCGCATGCGCAAAGCGCACCCATGGTGGTGGCGCAGCAGCAGCCCGGAGGGGAAACCAAGGAACACGAAAAGGAAAAGGGAGCGCCGCCGAAGGGTGGTCAGCCGCCGGCCAAGGGCGCCCCGGCCCAACCGGCGAAGCCAGCCGCTCCGCCGCCCCCACAGCCTCCGCATCCGACAGCACCACCGCCTCAAGCTCCGCATCCGGCAGCGCCTCCGCCCGCACCGCCGCCTGCACCCCCGCATCCAGCGGCGCCCCCGCCGCCTCCTGCGCCGCCGCCGCATGCTGCGCCGCCGGCTCCGCCCGCGGCCCCCGTGCGTCCGACCACGCCAGCTACTCCGCAGACCTCAACGCCGCCTGCCGGCGGCCCGCAGGGTCACCCGGAAGAGCGTCGCGAACAGCACGGCACTCCGCCCGCTGCGACACCGCAAACATCGACACCTCCTGCCGGTACGCCGCCGCGTGAAGAGCGTCGTGAAGGTCGTCCGGGTACGCCGGAAGGCCGCCCGGGTACGCCAACAGGTACGCCGCCCGCCGCCGGTGCAGCACCGTCGACCGCGCCTGCTGGCACACCGCCGGCGCACACCCAGCAGACCCCCGCCACGCCGCCGACCCAGGTTGCACCGGCTCAACAAGTTGCACCGGCTCAACAAGGCGTAGCTCCCGCCGGTCGTCCCAATGCTCCGGGCGGCGCAGCAGCGCCGAATGCCGCAGCACCGGCCGTGGTGCCTGGCGCGCCGAACGCTGCACCTCCGCCCGGCCGCGCCCAGAACGCGCCGCCGACGGTTACGCCGGCCTTCCGCCGTGCGCCGACGGTCACGACTCCGCTTCCGGCAATGGCGCCGCCTGCGGCACCCCTCACGCCGATCGCACCGGGGGCTGCTCCGCAAGGACCGCGGCGCATGGACGACTTCCGCAGCCAGCGGCGCGAGGTGCAGGAAGGCGGCCGCACCATCATCACGGAGCCCGGCCGTCTCATCATCCGCGATCCGAGCGGCCAGGAGTTCGTGCGTCACGACGAGATGGACCGCTTCCGCTACGGTGCGCGTGACATCCGCACCGAAGTTGTCGGCGGCGAAAACCGCACCATCGTGTTCCGTCCCGACGGCAGCCAGGTCATCACCGTGGTCGGGCCCGATGGCGGGTTGCTGCGGCGGATCCGGCGCGACCGCGATGGTCGCGAGATCATCATCATCGACAACAGCTACCGCGATCCGAGCGCGGTCGGCGGCTTCTTTGTCGATCTGGCGCCGCCGGTCGTCCGCATCCCCTACGACCATTACGTCGTCGACTACGCCGACGCACCACCGGACCTCGTCTACGACACCCTCGAGGCGCCGCCCGTGGATCGCATCGAGCGGCGGTATTCGCTCGACGAAATCCGCTACAGCCCTAATGTGCGCATGCTGATGCCGAGCATCGACGTCAACAGCATCAACTTCGACCTAGGTTCCTGGGAGATCACGCCCGACCAGGCTTCGAAGCTGCAGGTGATCGCCGACGGCCTCAATCGTGCCATCCAGCGCAATCCGCGCGAGGTGTTCCTGATCGAGGGCCACACGGATGCGACCGGCAACGACACCGACAATCTGTCGCTGTCGGACCGCCGCGCGGAATCGGCTGCCGAGTTGCTCACCCAGCAGTTCGGCGTCCCGGCGGAAAACCTGACCTCGCAGGGCTACGGCTCGCAATATCTAAAGGAGCAGACGGACGGTCCGAGCCGCATCAACCGGCGCGTCACCGTCCGACGCATCACGCCGCTGCTCAACGGCTCAACCGCCTCGCTGCCGCCGCCCCCGCCCGGCATCGCGCCACCGCGGTAAGACGAAGTCAAAAAGGCGGATCGAACGAAAAACAAATGGCCGGGAGCAATCCCGGCCATTTTGCTTTTGCTCCGACATATCCGCGGGGTCGTCCTGGCGAAAGCCAGGACCCATTGCCACAGGATCGCGTTGTTGTGGCAAGCTGACAACTCCGAGTCTTCGCCAAACTAGACCTTGTGGTAATGGGTCCCGGATCGGCGCTCGCTCACGCTCGCTTGTCCGGGACGACCCCGAGAAAATTTCGCGCAGCGAGCCCGGCGCCCCTCAGTCCTTGTCACCCTCGAGCTTGAGAATCGGCGAGCCCTCGCCGATCGACAGCAAACCCGTCTCTCCATACAGCTTCAGCTTCGCCCGCGTATCGGCGATGTCGAGGTTGCGCATGGTGAGCTGGCCGATGCGGTCCGCCGGCGTGAACGCGGCGTCCTCGACCTTCTCCATGCTGAGCCGCTCCGGCGCGTAGGTGAGGTTGGGACTCTCGGTGTTCAGGATCGAGTAATCGTTGCCGCGGCGCAGCTCGAGCGTCACCTCGCCGGTGATCGCTCGCGCGACCCAGCGCTGGGCGGTCTCGCGCAACATCAGCGCTTGGGAGTCGAACCATCGCCCCTGGTAGAGCAAGCGGCCAAGGCGCATGCCGCTGATGCGGTATTGCTCGATGGTGTCCTCGTTATGGATGCCGGTGACGAGGCGCTCATAGGCGATGTGCAAGAGCGCCATGCCGGGCGCTTCGTAGATGCCGCGGCTCTTGGCCTCGATGATGCGGTTCTCGATCTGGTCGCTCATGCCAAGGCCATGCCGGCCGCCGATCGTGTTAGCCTCGAGGAACAGCGCGACCGCATCAGCAAAAGTCTGGCCGTTCAGCGCGACCGGCTGGCCTTCCTCAAAACGCACGACGACCTTCTCGGCCTTGACGTTGCAGTCATCGCGCCAGAACGGCACGCCCATAATCGGATTGACGATCTTGATACCGCTGGAAAGGCTTTCCAGATCCTTGGCCTCGTGGGTCGCGCCAAGGAGATTGCTGTCGGTCGAATACGCCTTCTCGGCGCTCATCTTGTAGGCGAAGCCTTGCGCGGTCATGAACGCCGACATTTCCGCGCGGCCGCCGAGTTCGTCGATGAATTGCTGGTCGAGCCAGGGCTTGTAGATCTTCAGCGTCGGATTGGTGACGAGGCCGTAGCGATAGAACCGCTCGATATCGTTGCCCTTGAAGGTCGAGCCGTCGCCCCAGATGTTGACGCCGTCCTCCTTCATCGCCGAGACCAGCATCGTGCCGGTCACGGCGCGGCCGAGCGGCGTGGTGTTGAAATAAGTGATGCCGCCGGTCGAGATGTGGAACGCGCCCGACTGAATGGCGGCAATGCCCTCATGGACCAGCTGCGTGCGGCAGTCCACGAGGAGGGCCTTCTCGGCGCCGAAGTCCATGGCCTTGCGCGGGATCGCGTCGTAATCGGCTTCGTCAGGCTGGCCGAGATTTGCCGTATAGGCAAAGACGCGGGCGCCTTTTTGCTTCATCCAGAGCAGCGCCGCGGAGGTGTCGAGGCCGCCCGAGAAAGCGATGCCGACTTTTTCGCCCTTGGGCAGGCTTTTCAGGATCGTGGTCATGGAGCTTCCAATCGGTCGAACAAAGCGGGTTCGTTTACGGCTTGATCGCGGAAAATAGCGAATTTCGGCGCGGTTCTATAGGCAGAACGCCTTGCGAGGCAAGCCGTCCCAAGGCCCATTCGTCAAGGCCCGTTCGTCAAGCCTCAATCGTGATGGGTCTGGACGATCCGGTGCACGAAGGAGGGCTCCGATTTCGCCCAGCGCCTGACCAGGCGGAGGCGCCAGACAAAGGCGGGCCAGGCTAGCCGCGTCAGCGCGGCATCGACGCTTTCATCGGTGAAGCGGGTACGGGGCCAGCGATAGATACAGGCGTAGCCCAGCCAGATCACGAGAAACGTCACCAGGCCGGCGATGGCGACGTCCGTGAAAAAGTGACCGCCGAACGCCATGCGCAGCAGGCTCGTCACCACGCCGAACACGGTCGCTGCGGCATAGGCGATCGGACGCCAGGCCGGCGGCGCCAGTGCGGCCGGCGCATAGGTCCAGAATGCGGTCGCGCCTTCGCCGGAGAAGAACGAGCAATTGCGATCGCAGCTTCCGCGCGGATCCCACCATGCCACGAACTTATCCGGTCCGTTGAACTCTGTAACCACGACCGGACGCGGCCGGCCCCAATAGCTCTTGAAGGTGAGATTCGTGAGAATCCCCGCGGACAGGATCAGCGTCACGAGCAGGAACACCACCGCCCGTCCGGATATCAGCAGTTTCCGATCCGGCCGCACCAGCTTCACGACCAACGCGACGAGCGCAGGTAGAGCCAAACCCCACGCGATCCACATCGCGCCATCGCGAGCGAACTCGGCCAGCGTGTTGAACTTCAGCGGAAAGGTTTTCGTCGCCGTATCGTAGAACAGCGATGCCAGCTTGAGGTCGAGCTCGGGGTAAACTCCGAACAGCAGCCCGACAAAAGCCGCCAGTCCCAGCGCGATGAAGAGTCCAGTCCGGTTCATGGGGCGCGGTTTAGCGGAGCGGGCGAGGTATGAAAACCCCTTGCCGGCTGCGGCAAAAGTGTTAACGCGCCGTCGCTACTGCGAGGGCATCGGCGGAGGCGGCGGCAGGCGACGCTGCGGCTCGCGCCAGGCGCCCGCGGTGCGGCCCGCGATCATCCAATAGACGAGGCCGGCGACAATACCGGCGCCGGTCATGATCTCCATATGGCGCCGCACGATGCCCTCGAAGTGCAGCGTCTCCGGGTCGAACGGCACCAGACCAAGATAACAGGCGAGCCCGACAACGGCGCCACCGACCGTATAGGCCAGTGCGCTGCGGATGAAGAAGGCCTCCGTGATCAGCGCAATGATCAGCGCCGGCAGCAACGCGAAGCCGGAAATGAAGATGAAGCCGAAGCCCAGGATGATATCGATTGCGCCCTGATCGACCGGGCCGGTACCGAGGTTGCTGAACTCGGGAAACATGATCGCGCAAACAATGATCATCCCCGCCACCAGACAGGCGGCGAGAAAGGCGAAAGCGATCACGAAGAGCCGGCCGATCAACGCCATTGGGAGAGGGAACCGTCATTGCGAGCGAAGCGAAGCAATCCAGAACACCCCCGCAGAAACAGCGGCTGGATTGCTTCGTCGCGGAGCCTGTCATCGGGCCGCGCTTCGCGCGGACCCGTTGGCTCCCCGCAATGACGAGACTGCAACGACATGCGCATGAAGCCACTCAATCGGTCATCGCCATCGCGCGCAACGCCTGCCGCTCGCGGGCCGACAATTTCTCGGTCTCCGATTTCAACTGCCCGCAGGCGGCGAGGATGTCGCGGCCGCGCGGGGTACGCACCGGCGAGGAATAGCCGGCGTTGAAGATATATTCGGAGAATTTCTCGATCTGCTCCCAGTCCGAACATTCGTAACGCGTGCCTGGCCAGGGATTGAACGGGATGAGATTGATCTTGGCCGGGATGCCCTTCAGCAACTTCACCAGCAGCTTTGCGTCATCGAGCGAATCGTTGACGCCCTTGAGCATCACATACTCGAAGGTGATGCGCCGTGCGTTCGATGCCGCCGGATAGTCACGGCAGGCCTGCAGCAATTCTGCAATCGGATATTTGCGGTTGAGCGGCACCAGTTCGTTGCGCAGCTCGTCGCGCACCGCATGCAGCGAGATCGCGAGCATCACGCCGATCTCCTCGCCGGTGCGGATGATGTTCGGCACCACGCCCGAGGTCGACAACGTAATGCGGCGGCGGGAGATGCCGATGCCTTCATTGTCGGCGACGATCAGGAGCGCATCGCGCACCGCGTCGAAATTATAGAGCGGCTCGCCCATGCCCATCATCACGACGTTGGTGACGAGACGCGTGCCGTTCTCACGGTCGGCCCAATCATTGAGCCGGTCACGCGCGACCATCACCTGGCCTGCGATCTCGCCCGCGGTGAGGTTGCGCACCAGCCGCTGCGTGCCGGTGTGGCAGAACGAGCAATTGAGCGTGCAGCCGACCTGCGAGGAGACGCAGAGCGTGCCGCGGTCGGTTTCGGGGATGTAGACGCATTCGACTTCGTGCGGCCGCTCGACCTGGTCGCCGCTCGGCAACCGCAACAGCCATTTGCGCGTGCCGTCGTTGGAGATCTGCTCGGCGACCACCTCGGGCCGGTCGACGGTGAAATGCCTGGCGAGCTCGGCGCGGATGTCCTTCGACACGCTGGTCATCTCGTCGAAGCTCTTGGCGCCGCGGAAATAGAGCCAGTGCCAGAGCTGCTGAACCCGCATCTTGCGCTGCGAAGGCGCAACGCCGATCTCGCCGAGCCGCTCCGCCAGTTCCGTGCGCGACAGGCCGATCAGCGACGGCTTTGCCGGCGGCACATAGGATTCGAGCGGGGTTTTCTCCACAAGCGTGGAGCCGGCCTCAGCGGCGCTGGTCTGGATGTCGGTCATCGCAATCACATAAGCTTTCCAGCGCGGGCTGAAAAGCCGTGAAATCCATCTCGTTTGATCAAAAAAGCAGGCCCGTGGGCCTGGTGCTTGCAGTCCTTAGTGCTTGCAGTCTTGCGCGATGCGGTCCAGCGCCTGGCTCAGGCCCTTCATCGAGAAAGTATCCATCGTCTCGGTGCCCTTGGCCGAAACGCCTTTGACGGTCGCATCCGCCGCGCGGCGCATGGCCTGGACCATCTGGTCCTCTTCGGCGGCGTTCTTGATCCAGAGACCGTCACCCTGGGTATACATCGAATAGGACGCGCCGCCGACTTCCAGCGTCGATTCCGAGCCGGGCTTGAGCGCATAGCCGATCATGATCGAAACTTCGTTGATGACCTTCTCGGCCGGGCGCGTCGAGACGAAGGCATAGGCCGGATCACGCGGCCGGTTCGGCGGATTGGTCTTCGAGGTGGAGGGCTTCGCCAGCGCGAAGCAGACGTGCTTGCCGTTCGGCGTTGCACTGTAGGCGCCCCAGGTGCCGAACTGGCCGATCAGTGTCGGCTCGACGCCGCCTGTCATCGAGGCCGGCGGCTTGGCTACGTCCTGCTTGGCTGCAGGTTTCGCGGCGGCGCTCTTGGTGGATTTTGGCGGCGCACTCGGCGGCGCAGTTTGCGCCAGCGCGAAGCTTGCCGCTCCGCACACCAGCATACCCGCCATCACCGATGTCAGCAGCCGCTGAAAAAACATGATGCGGTGTGGTTCCCTTATCATTGTGACTGGAAGATGGCCCGGCGACGGATGCTCAATCGGACGCTTGCTGGTGCGTTTACTCGGCGGCAGCCATAGCCGGGAAACATTGATTTGGGAAGGCAGTTACTGCGCGAGCAGCGCTTAGCCTTTAGTGCGTGATCCGGAAAAGTGTGCAGCGGTTTTCCGGAAAGATCATGCTCAATCAAAAACCTAAAGCGCGATGCCGGCTCAACCCAATCTCATCGCGCTTTAGTGCGTGCGGCGCGCAGCTCGGCCCATTGCGCTTCGCTCCATTGCAGCAAATCTTCGGCGCCCGATGAACGCAGATGCGCGCCGCCATCCTGCACCACCATCTCGCCATTGATGTAACCGGCTGCGTCCGAAATCAGAAAGCTTGCGAGATTGGCGAGCTCGCCATGATCGCCGGCGCGGCCGAGCGGATTGCGCGAGGCCCAATTCGAGTCACGTCCCTCGGGACGGAGCTGGCCCGTCGCGCCAGCAGTCGGAAACGCACCGGGCGCGATCGCGACGGTGCGCACGCCCTTGGGTCCCCATTCCACCGCCAGGCTCCTCGTCATCGCCAGCACCGCCGACTTCGCCATCGCCGACGGCACAGTGAAGGCGCGGCCCGTGATGGTCGAGGTCGAGAGGATGGAGAGCACCACGCCCTCGTGCTTGCTCTCGATCCAGCGCTTGCCGGCGGCGAGCGTGCAATACATCGTGCCGTGAAGCGTCGGCCCGAGAATGGCGTCAGCAGCACGAAAAGACATGTGCTCGGTCTGTGCGATGAAGGTCGCGGCCGCATTGTTGATCAGCACATCGAGCGGCGCTTCGCTCCATACCGCATCCATCAAGGCGTCGACCGCGGCGCCATCACGGATGTCGCAACGCATCGCTGTCACCTTGCCGCCGGGCGAGGCGCGCATCTCGGCTGCGGCCGCTTCCAGCAACTCCAGCCTGCGCCCGCAGATAATGAGCTCCGCGCCGAGCTCGAGAAAACGGCGTCCCATCGCAGCCCCAAGCCCGGAGCCGCCGCCCGTGACCAGAATGCGTTTTCCCTTGAGCAGGCCCTTTTCAAACATCGTTTGACTCCTCCCAATTGCGCGCGCCGTATTGTCGGAACGCGTCAAATCCGGCATGGATTATTCAGCCTTCTGTGTCCGTCCGAAAGCAGGTCCACGCCATGAAAGCCATTCTCTGCTCGCAATATTGCCAACCAGACGATCTCGTGCTGGCCGAGATACCGGATCCGGTGGCTGGGCCAGGCGAAGCCGTGGTCGCGATCAAGGCGGCGGCGCTGAATTTCTTCGATATCCTGATGATCCAGGGCAAATACCAGATCAAGCCGCCCTTCCCGTTCTCGCCGGCCGCGGAGATCGCGGGCGTAGTGGAAAGCGTCGGCGCCGGCGTCACGGATCTGAAGCCCGGCGATCGCGTGGTGGCGTCCTGCGGCCATAATGGCGCGCGTGAGAAGATCGCGCTGCCGGCCGCCTCGATCGTGAAGATCCCGGACAATCTCGATTTCGACCGCGCCGCCGGCATCATCATCATCTACGGGACCGCGCTGCATGCGCTGGAAGACCGCGCGAGCCCGAAGCCGGGCGAAACGCTTGCAGTACTGGGCGCGGCGGGCGGCACTGGGCTCGCTGCCTGCGAGCTCGGCAAGCTGATGGGCTTGAAAGTGATTGCCTGCGCCTCCTCGGACGAGAAGCTCGAATTTGCCAAGGCGCATGGCGCCGAGCTGACGCTCAATTACGCCAAGGAAGATTTGAAGGAAGGCCTGCGCAAGCTCACCGGCGGCAAGGGCGCCGACATCGTGTTCGATCCCGTCGGCGGCTCCTATGCTGAAGCGGCGCTGCGCTCGACTGCCTGGGAAGGCCGCTTTCTGGTGATCGGCTTTGCCGCCGGCGAGATTCCGAAGATGCCGCTCAACCTCGCGCTACTGAAAGGCTGCGACATTCGCGGCGTGTTCTGGGGTCAGTGGGCCCGGCTCAATCCGGAGAAGAACCGCGCCAATCTGGAGAAGCTCGTGAAGTGGACGGCGGAGGGAAAAATCTCCTCGCATGTCGACCGCACCTTCCCATTGGCGCAGACCGCCGACGCCCTCAAAGTGCTCGCCGGGCGACAGGCGATGGGAAAAGTGATCCTACATCCGTAAATTTTTGGTTAACGACGAGAAGCCCGCCTCTACCTTGGGTGGCGGCGGGTTTTCTAAATCCCGCATGATACAAAAAAGCCTTGAACGGCGGGCCTAACTTGAATCCGACACGCGAGCGCGGCTTCACCGGCAATTGAAAATTAACTATAAATCTCGCTGTGGGTTATGGCTCTACGCCACAATGAAATCATAATTTAATCCACTTAGCGCCGCCAAGGGCCGCGTTTTGGGCTGAATCCGACGCAGATTCAGAGCCATCAGTAGCGGGGCGCTCTGGGGCGACGAGATCAATAAAAAGATTAGCGCCTGGTTCCCCCGGTTGTTGCGTCAAAGTAGTGGGGAACTACACCATGGTGGATCATCGCTATCGCTCTTACGAGCCCGGCTCCGACGATCTCGAACACGATATTACCGGCACCAGCCTTCGCCCCAGAGGTTACGCATTCGGACGAAGCGCAGCTTCGGAATATCAGTCGGACGATTCCGTTCCACTCTTCCTCAGCGATCCCGAAGGCGAGCCCGATCCCGCCGAGTTCGATTACCAACAGCAGTTTCGCGAGCCCAGGCGCTTCTCGATTGCTTCAAAAATCCTGATGGTGACACTGGCGGCTTCTGCGGTTGCCGTCGGCTTCGCCTGGTACTCGTCCGATGCGACGCGTGAGGTTCTGATCAGCGCGAAAGCGTCGATCGCCACCGTGCTTCCGGTTCCTTCCGCAGCAGCGCAATCTGATGCCACCACGCAACTTACCCCGCGCGACGTACAATTGAAGGATCCGACGCGGCTGACGGGCCCGGCCAATCAGACGCCAGGCGCGAACACGGCCAGAGCTCCGCAGCAGGTGGCGATGCTGCCTTCGCGCGAGGATATCTCGAACGCCTATCAGGCCGCGCTGCAGAACCGCGCGCCGGCACCTGCCGCCGCTGCTCCTGCGGCCGCTGCTCCTGCCCCAGCCCCACTCTCCGCCATCTCGCCGGTGGCCGTCCTGCCTCCCGCAGCTCCTCCTGCCGCAGCGCCGCAGCCGGCCCGGCAGGTCGACCCCGAGGAAATGGCCAACCTGATGCAGCGCGCCAAGGGCTTCCTCACCTCCGGCGATCTGATGTCGGCCCGCCTGCTGCTCGAGCGCGCCGCCGAAATGCAGGTAGCCGACGCCGCGCTGCTTTTGGCACAGACCTATGATCCGGACGTGCTCGGCACCGCCGACGTCCGCAACACCACGCCCGAGCCCGCAAAGGCCCGCGCCTGGTACCAGAAGGCCGCGCAGCTCGGTTCAGCCGACGCCCAGCGCCGGCTTGCTCAACTGCCGAACTGATTTCTTCACACCGGGTTAGGGGACAACATGCGACGTTTATTTGCACTGGCATTCGCTGCGTTGATGGCGTGCGGCCTCGCGGCCCGCGCCGAGGAGACCGAGTATGACCCGGCGAAGGTCAGCGACAGTCTAAAGGCCATCTTCCAGTTCGGCTCGGCGCAGACCAAGCAGGCGCTGAACGCCAACACCATCACGCTGATCACCGGTACCATCGGCGGCACCTATGTGCAGATCGGTGCCGACCTCGCCTCCGTGCTCGACGATGGCAACAAGCTGCGCGTGCTCCCGATCGTCGGCCGCGGCTCGGTGCAGAGCGTCGCCGACATCCTGTTCCTGCAGGGCGTCGACATCGGCATCGTGCGCGCCGACACGCTCGACTATCTCGAGCGCAAGGGCTTTGCCAAGGACATCAAGAAGCAGTTCACCTATGTGACCAAGCTCTATAACGAGGAGATGCAGGTCATCGCGCCGAAATCGGTGCAGAGCCTGAGGGACCTCGAGGGCAAGCGCGTCAGCGTCGACCTGCCCAATGGCAGCACCTTCGTCACCGTTCTGACCGTGGCCGAGCGGCTCGGGATGAAAGCGAACTGGCTCTACATCGAGCAGCGCATCGCGATGGAGAAGCTGAAGGCCGGTGAGCTGGACGCCGTGATCGTGGTGGGCGGCAAGCCCTACAAGTCGGTTTCCAGCTTCCAGAATGACGGCCGCTTCCATCTCGTGAAGGTCGATTACGAAAAGCCGCTGCAGAGCGACTATCTGCCGGCGACGCTCACCTCGAAGGACTATCCGAACCTGATCTCCGAAGGGGAGCGGGTGGACACCATCGCGGTGCCGGCGCTGCTCGCAGCCTATAATTGGACGCCGGGCTCCGAGCGCTATCGCAAGCTGACGCAGTTTGTCGATGCGTTCTTCACGAAATTCCCGGCCCTGCAGAATCCGCCGTTCCACCCGAAATGGAAGGAAACCTCGTTGTCGGCGCCGCTCGCCGGCTGGACCCGCCTGCCCTATGCGCAGCAGTGGCTCGACGCCCATAACGTGGCGCCGGTTGCCCGCGGCCGCTTCGACGAGTTCCTGAGGCAGAATCCGGCGGCGGCGAAGGGCGCACAATCGGAGGCGGATCGCGACGCGCTGTTCAAGCAATTCCAGGCATGGCAGACCGATCAGGCATCCAAGGATACGTCAAACGCCAGAGCGCAAGTCGTTCGCCCAAGCAAGCAACAATAATTGGCGGCACGCGCAGGCTGATCAGCCCGGCCATGCTCGGCCGGGCTGATTTGCGTTTAAGGAGTTCAGCTTTCCCCGATGCCCCGCTTCAACGCGGCGCGCGCGGCCGCGCGGTGATCTTCGGTGATGTGGCTTGCAACCAGGCGGATGGCGGTGGCGAGAACCGCGGCGTCATCGGTGAAGCCGAGCACCGGCATCATGTCGGGGATGAAATCGAACGGCAGGATGAAATAAGCAATCGCGCCTAGCAGCGCGGCCTGGACGTGGCGCGGCGTCTGTTTGTCAAAGGCGCAGTAATAGGCCGCAAGCAGATCCTCGGTGAACGGCAGTTTCGCCGCCACCTTTTTCAGCTTGATCCAGAATCGCTTGCGCACGCTCTCGCGATCTTCCGCCAGCCGGTCGGCCGGCTCGAAACCTGCGCTGAAATCGGATGCCATATCGGTTTCCTTGAGGGGCCCGCCCGGGGAATGCGCCCCGCGCGGCCATTCGCCGCGGCGGCCCGATCACGAGTTGGGGATGCGCACTCGCCCCCGCAAGGGCGGATCAGCCTACGCCGAGCGCCTTGGCAATCGCATTCATGGCCTTTGCGAGCTCGACGTCCTTGGCGGTAACGCCGCCGGCGTCGTGGGTCGCCAGCACGACCTCGACGGTCTTGTAGACATTGCGCCATTCCGGGTGATGGTCGTGCTTTTCGGCCACCAGCGCCGCGCGCGACATGAAGCCGAAGGCCTCGTTGAAATCCTTGAACACGAAGGTCTTGGCGATCGCGTCACGACCGCCGACCTCGGTCCAGCCGGGCAATCCCGCCAGCGTCGATTTCCGTGCTTCACCGGTAAGCCGCTGCGTCATCTTGACCTCCATCGTTCATCCGTACTTTACCCTGACACCCAGCCCGGCAGTAACCATGACGCAGATGTAACCTATGGCCGGCAAGAAATTTGCTACAATATTGTTCCAATACGATCCTTGCGATGAATTTGAGCCTCAAGCGATTGTTTGCCCGATCGATGACTGAGGAATTCGTGACCGGTCCGCCGGCACCGCCCTCGCCGCGTTCTGCGGCGCGACGCGCGGTACTGGTGACGATTGCTGGCGTGCTGGCCATCGTCGGCGCGCTTGCGGCCGGCTATTATTTTGCCGAGAGGCCGGTGACGCTGAAGATCGCGGTCGGCCCTCCCAACAGCGATGACGTCAAAGTCGTGCAGCGGCTGACGCAGGCCTTCGTGCAGAACAAGTCCTATGTCCGCCTGAGACCGGTGCCGACCGAGGGCGCGGTGGCAAGTGCGGAGGCGCTGGCGCAGGGCAAGGTCGATCTTGCGATCATCCGCGGCGATCTCGACGTGCCGAAGAATGCGCAGGCGGTCGCCACGCTGCGCAAGAATTTCGCGGTGCTGTGGGCGCCGCCGCCGGCCAAAGGCAAGGGCAAGAAGGCGGGTCCGAAGATCACCAAGATCAGCCAGCTTGCAGGACGCAAGGTCGGCGTGATCGGCAAGACCGAGGCCAATGTCAACCTGCTCAAGGTCATCCTGCAGCAATACGGCGTCGATCCTTCCAAGGTCGAGATTGTCCAGTTCCCGGTCACCGAGATCGCGGAAGCCATTCGCAGCCAGAAGGCGGATGTCTATCTCGCCGCGGGTCCGCTCAACAGCAAGATCACAGCGGAAGCCATCGCAGCTTCCGTCAAAGAGAGCGGCGGCGATCCGACGTTCCTCGCAATCGACGCTTCGGAGGCGATCGCGCAAAACCATCCGGCCTATGAGGCCGCCGAAATCCCCTCGGGCACCTTCGGCTCGGCGGAACGTCCCGATGACGAAGTGAAGACGATCAGCTTCGCCCACCACGTGGTGGCGCGCAAAGGCATTTCCGACGTCACCATCGCCGCCTTCACACGCCAGCTATTTGCGATCCGGCAGCAATTGATGTCGGAGTTCCCGCTGGCCGCGAAGATCGAAACCCCTGATACCGACAAGGATGCGGTGATCCCCGTGCATCCCGGCGCGGCGGCTTTTGTCGACGGCGAGGAGAAGACCTTCCTCGATCGCTACAGCGATTTCATTTGGTGGGGCCTGATGGCGCTGTCGGCGACGGGCTCGATCGGCGCCTGGTTCGCCGGCTACCTGAAAAAGGACGAGCGCGACACCAATTCGCACTTGCGTGAAAAGCTGCTCGATATGATCGCGGTCGCGCGCAAGAGCGAATCGACCGAAGAGCTCGACCGCATGCAATCGGAAGCCGACGACATCCTGCGCGACACGCTGCGCTGCTTCGAGAGCGGCGCGATCGAGACCGGCGCGCTGACGGCTTTCAACATCGCGCTCGAGCAATTCCACAACGCGGTCTATGACCGGAAAATGCTGCTGGGGAACCTGCCGCAGAACCTGCAGCGGGCGAGCGCCCAACTCCGCGCCACCGGCACAGCGTAAGGCACAGTTCTCGACCCTCATGGTGAGGAGCGCGCAGCGCGTCTCGAACCATGGGTCCCCACTGCGGCCTCATCCTTCGAGACGCCGCTTGCGCGGCTCCTCAGGATGAGGGGGATAGGGCAAAGCCAACCCTGTGAACTCCTCACTTCTGTAATTGCCTCGTCACAGAACCTTTCTAGGTCTGTCGGCGCCCATCCCGCCGACCGAGGAGGCCTGCATGACATTCCACATCCCACGCAAAACGCTCCGTCTTTCCCGCCGCCGATTCCTGTCCACCGCGGCCGCCACCGGCGTTGGCCTGGTGGCCATGCCCTATCTCTCCCGTGCCGCCGACCGGCCCGCGGTGACCCATGGCGTGCAGTCCGGCGACATCGGCGCCGATGGCGGCGTGATCTGGTCGCGCGCCGACCGGCCGTCGCAGATGATGGTCGAGGTCGCGACCACCGAATCCTTCAAGGATGCCCGCGCGCTACCGCCGGTCAACGCGCTGCCCGAGAGCGACTTCACCGCCAAATTGCTGGTCGAGGATCTGCCCAGCGGACAGGACATTTTCTATCGCGTCCGCTTCCGCGATCTCTCCCACATCGACATCATGAGCGAACCCGTGGTCGGGCGCTTCCGCACCGCGCCTACCGATAAGCGCGATGTCAGCTTCGTCTGGGGCGGCGACGTCGCCGGCCAGGGCTGGGGCATCAATCCCGACGATGGCGGCATGGTCACCTTCTCCGCGATGCGCAAGCACAAGCCGGACTTCCTGATCCATTCCGGCGATACGATTTACGCCGACGGCGTCATATCAGCTGAAGTCAAGCTTCCCGACGGCAAGGTCTGGAAGAACGTCACCATTCCCGAGAAGGCCAAGGTGGCCGAGACCCTCGATGAGTACCGCGCCGCGCACAAATATAATTTCATGGACGACAATGTCCGCGCCTTCAATGCCGAGGTGCCGATCTTCGTGCAGTGGGACGACCACGAGGTGACCAACAACTGGTCGCTGTCGAAGGACCTGCCCGCCGCCTACAAGGAGCGCAACATCACGCTGCTGGCGGCGCGGGCCGCTCGCGCCTTCCACGAAATGTATCCGATGCGCGAAAGCATCGTCGAGCCGGGCCGGGTCTATCGTGCCTTGAGCTATGGCCCGCATCTCGACGTCTTCATGCTCGACGAGCGCAGCTATCGCGGCCCCAACGGTCCGAACCAGCAGGAGACCTACGGTCCCGACGCCTATTTCCTCGGCCCGGAGCAGATGCAATGGCTGAAGCGCGCCCTGCTCAATTCGCGCGCGACCTGGAAGGTGATCGCCTCCGACATGCCGCTGTCGCTGATCGTCTGGGATGATGCGACGAACAAGAAGGGCTCGGAAGCCTTTGCCCAAGGCAACGGCCCGGCACGCGGCCGCGAGCTCGAGATCGCGGAAATCCTGCGCTTCATCAAGACCGCGCCGATAAAGAACACGGTGTGGCTCACCGCCGACGTGCACTACGCCGCCGCGCATTACTATGATCCGAACAAGGCCCAATTCCAGGACTTCGAGCCGTTCTGGGAATTCGTCTCCGGTCCGCTGCACGCCGGCACCTTCGGCCCGAACGAGCTCGACAACACCTTCGGTCCCGAAGTGAAGTTCGTCAAAGCTCCGGGTGACGACAAGCAGAACCTGCCGCCCTCGGCCGGCATGCAGTTCTTCGGTCACGTCAAGATCGAAGGCGCGACCGGTCAGATGACCGTGACCTTGCGCGACCGTGCCGACGTCGCACTGTGGTCGACCACGCTCGATCCCAAGCCGGTTTGATATTTGCCGATCTAAATTTATCGCTTGGCGAAGCGCTGCAGCACCGAAAGCAGCGCTTCGCTTGAACAGGGCTTTGGCAGCCTTGGCCAGTCGGCGAAGGCTGCGTCCACGCGGTCACCGCCATAGCCGGTGACAAAGGCGAACGGAATTTTCAGCAGCTCGAGCCGTTCGGCGACTTTGAAGCTCTTCTCCCGCGCCAGGCCGACATCGAGCAGCGCGAAATCCGGCAACCGCTCGTCGATCATCATCAGCGCATGCGCGACGCTGCCGGAGCAGCGCACCGCCTTCACGCCGAAGCCGAGAATCGTATCCTCGAAATCGAGCGCGATGATCGGATCGTCCTCGACAATCAGGACATCACTCGGCAGGCCACAGGTTGGGGCGGGTTCCATGATCACACCACATGCAAGAATCGGTACTTGGATTGGGACTTGGACCGGTACTTGGATCAGGACAGCCCGCAGTCGCTTCCCGAATGGCGCAGCGACGGGTTCCCATGCGGAAACCACCACACTCCATACGTTTCTGTCTGTGCACTTGTGGACATATCTCGGGAACCAGATGGCCTATCGTCGCTTTTATGGGGAAACAAGGAGTTCCCATGCTTGCGCGACTGGATGCTGCGGCCGAGGTCACCGACCGGCCGTACAATAACCTATTGCGCCGGCTCGACCGCGCCGACTTCGCGCTGATCGAGCCGCATCTGGCGCAGGTGCAGACCCGCGCCAACGACCTGCTCTACAGCCCCGGCGCCAATGTCGAGACGGTGTATTTCCCCTGCGGACCGTGCCTCGTCTCCTTTGTCGTGCCGAACGAGGATGGCCGCGATGTCGAGACCATCCTGGTTGGGCGCGAAGGCGCGGTCGGCGGCATTGTCAGCCATGGCTTCCTGCCGGCCTATACTCGCATCTGCGTCAAGTTCGCTGGCCCCTGCGTGCGGGTTGCCGTCAGCAAGCTGGAGGCGGCCAAGACCAAATCGGCATCCTTGCGCAACATCTTCGCGCGCTACGCCGACTGCATGCTGGCGCAAATCTTCCAGTCGACCGCCTGCAACGCCGTGCATTCGATCGAGCAGCGCACCGCGAAATGGATCATCTCCGCCATGGAGCGCACCGACGGCAATGACACCGTGCCGCTGACCCACGAGCAGCTTGCGACGCTGCTCGGCGTCGGCCGTTCCTATGCCAGCCGCGTCATCCAGACCTTCAAGGCGGAAGGCGTCCTCGAGACAAGACGCGGCTCAATCGTGGTCCGCAATCGCGACGCGCTGCAGACGCGCGCCTGCCTCTGCAATGAGTCGGTGAAGAGCCATTTCGAGGAAGTTTTGCGCGGCGTCTATCCGACCGAAGAGCCGGGGCGCAGCTCACCCTAGAGCACAATCGCATCAGCGGACTCCCGCCTCGCCCCGCTTGCGGGGAGAGGCCGACGCACAAGGCGCGGCGGGTGAGGGGGCTCTCCGCGAGTCCAGCTCCCACCATATGCGTGGAGACAGCCCCTCACCCCAACCCTCTCCCCGCGAAGGGCGGGGAGAGGGAGAACGGGCAGCGGTATCGCTGGCCACTCAAGTCGCCTAATATGCCCCCCACATGACCGGGGCAGTTCTTCACGCGATCTTCGATCTGGTGGCTTGGCTCGCTGCCTTCGCGGCCATCTGGTGGCTGTCGCGCATTCGCGGCCTGAAATTTCCGTCGCAGTCGTTCGAGCTGCCCTATATCGCCGTCCTCGTGTTCGGCGCGGGCCTCGGCGCCTATCTGTTCGGCACGCTGAATCTCTGGCTGTCGAGCCAGGGCGGCATCGCCCGTTCGGTCGAAGGCGCGCTGGCCGGCGGCATTGTCGCAATCGAGCTCTACAAATGGAGGCACGGCATTGCGCTTCGCACCGGCGCACGTTTTGCCTTGCCCCTTGCCATCGGCATCGCGATCGGCCGCATCGGCTGCTACACCGCCGGGCTCGAGGACTTCACCTATGGCACGCCGACGGCGCTGCCCTGGGGCCATGATTTCGGCGACGGCATCTTGCGACACCCGGTGCAGCTCTATGAGAGCTTTGCCATGGCCGCCTTTGCGGCCTTCTATGTCGCGGCCGTATTTCGCCACGACGACTATGTCATCACCAACGGCTTCTATCTCGCGCTCGCCTTCTACGGTGCGCAGCGTTTCGTCTGGGAATTTCTGAAACCCTATGGCGCGCTGATCGGTCCTCTGACATTGTTCCACCTGCTGTCGCTCTCCGTCCTGCATTATGCTGTCGTGATGCTCGCGACGGCTCCTCACCCGAGGTCCACGCATGAACGCGCCGCTGCGTAAGTCCCGCCCCTATATCTTCTGGGGCCAGACCCAGTCGCTCTGCGAAACCTGCCTGAAACTGGTGCCGACCAAGATCCAGATTCTCGGCCAGGAAGTCTGGTACGAAAAGCGCTGCCGGGAGCACGGCGTGCAGTCGACGCTGGTCTCCACGGATGCGGCCTATTGGCGGCTGTGCAAGGATTTCATCAAGCCCGGCGACAGGCCGCTGCATTTCCAGAGCCGCACCGAATATGGCTGCCCCTATGATTGCGGGCTCTGCGGCGACCATGAGCAGCATTCCTGCCTGGCGTTGATCGAAATCACCGAGCACTGCAACCTGACTTGCCCGGTCTGCTTTGCCGAATCCTCGCCGGCGCGGACCTCGTTCACGCCGCTCGCGAAGATCGAGAAGATGCTGGACGCGCTGGTCGAGAGCGAAGGCGAGCCCGACCTCGTGCAGATCTCCGGCGGCGAGCCGACGCTGCATCCGGACTTCTTCGAAATCCTTGATGCCGTGCGCGCCCGCCCGATCCGCCATGTCATGATCAACACCAACGGCTTGCGCATCGCCCGTGAGCCGGACTTTGTGGCGAGGCTCGCCGAGAACCGGCGCGGGCTCGAAGTCTATCTGCAATTCGACTCGCTCGAGCGCGACGCGCTGATCAACCTTCGCGGTGCCGATTTGCGCAAAATCCGCCAGCAGGCGCTGGAAAATCTCGAGCAGCACGGCCTCTCGACCACGCTGGTCGCGACCATCAAGCGCGGCGTCAATGACGGCGAGATCGGCGACATCGTCCGCCATGCGCTGCAATGGAAATGCGTGCGCGGCGTAACCTTGCAGCCGGTGCAGGACGCCGGCCGCAACGAGCATTTCAACAAGGACACCGACCGCATCATGCTGTCGGAGATCAGGCAGCGCGTGGTCGAGACCGGCGTGTTCGGCGATCAGGACATGATCCCGCTGCCCTGCAATCCCGAGAGCATCTCGATCGGTTATGGCCTGCGCAACGGCGAAAAGGTGCTGCCGCTGACCTCATTGATCCCGCGCGAGCAGTTGGTCGCGGTCATGCCCAACACCATCAGTCCGGAAAAATATCCGGTGCTGCGGGAGAAATTCATCGATTTGTTTTCGCTTTCGTCGGGCCCACTCAATACCAGCGAGCGCGTCTGCGAGCTCTTGTGCTGCCTGCCGAGCTTCAACGTGCCGGACGGGCTCAGTTACGAGAACGTCTTCCGCGTCACCATCGTGCAGTTTCTCGACCGCTTCAATTTCTGCGTCGGCAACGTCAAGCGCTCCTGCATCCATTTCGTGACCGAAAGCGGCGCGATCATCCCGTTCGACACCTACAACCTGTTCTATCGCAACGGCAAAATTGACGGCATCCGGGCCGAGATGGCCGGCGAGAGATACCGCGTGGATGACAAAGAGTTGGTGCCGCGATGAGCGAGAGCCAGTCGCCCGAAGTTCCGCCGCCGCTTTCTCCCCGCCTGCCGCCTGAGCAGCGCAGCGGCTGCCTGACGGCGATCCTGATCGTGATCGGGATCATCCTGCTCCTGCCCGGCCTCTGCTCGCTGATCTTCGTCTTTGGCGGCCTGGTCAAAAGCGCCGAAGATGTGCAGTTCGTCATAGCCCTTGGGTTGGCGAGCTGCGCGGGCGTCGGCCTGATCTGGTGGGCAATCCGGGGGCGCAGATCATGAGCACCGTCCCTGAAACGCCACCGCCGCCACCGCCACCACAGCTCCCGCCCGCGCAGCGCAGCGGCTGCCTGACTGCCCTCATGGTGATCGCCGGGCTGATCATGCTGCTGCCCGGCCTCTGCGCCATCATCTTCGGGGTCGGCTCCCTCACCGGCTCGATTGACCCGATCGTGACGGTGCTGGTCATGCTCGGCCTGTTCGTAGGCTTCCTCGGGATCATGCTGATCCGGGC
Organism: Bradyrhizobium sp.; assembly: GCA_035487555.1. Lineage (GTDB taxonomy): Bacteria > Pseudomonadota > Alphaproteobacteria > Rhizobiales > Xanthobacteraceae > Bradyrhizobium. The sequence continues at coordinate 34,725 of DATHMA010000123.1, forward strand.
TGCCGTGGGAGGCCGCGAGCTCTTCAAATAAGCCCGCTCGAGTTGCCCCCGCGCATGACGGTTTTGCGACCCGCAAAACCCCCGATTGGCGCCAAATTCAGCTAACCAAATGTCAAACAACCCATTGTTTTTTGGCGTTTTCTGAATATATTGCGCCGCAACGCGTAAAGGTTCGCCCGGTCCCTTTGGCCGGGCGTCCTTTTTGGGGCGGATCGCCCCTTTCCGAATTTCAGGTTTGAGCAACGTCCCAGAGGTCCCGGCCATCCCGGCGAGATCGCGCTCACCATTGCACGGCTGGAAGAAGCTACCCATGAACCTCCGCAACGTCGCCATCATCGCCCACGTCGACCACGGCAAGACCACCCTGGTCGACCGCCTGCTCCAGCAGTCCGGCACCTTCCGCGAAAACCAGAAAGTCGCCGAGCGCGCGATGGACTCCAACGATCTGGAGCGTGAGCGCGGTATCACCATCCTCGCCAAAGCTGCCTCGGTGCAGTGGAAGGACACCCGCATCAACATCGTCGACACCCCCGGCCACGCCGATTTCGGCGGTGAGGTCGAGCGCATCCTCAACATGGTGGATGGCGCGCTGGTGCTGGTGGACGCCGCCGAAGGCCCGCTGCCGCAGACCAAGTTCGTGGTCTCCAAGGCGCTCAAGGTCGGGCTGAAGCCGATCGTCGTCATCAACAAGGTCGACCGTCCCGACGCGCGCCCGACCGAAGTCATCAATGAGGTGTTCGACCTGTTCGCCGCGCTCGATGCCAGCGAGGAGCAGCTCGACTTCCCGATTCTTTACGGATCGGCCAAGCAGGGCTGGATGGCCGAAAGCCCGGAAGGTCCGAAGGACAAGGGCATGCAGCCCTTGTTCGACCTGATCGAGCGCCACGTGGCCCCGCCGCAGGTCGAGGAAGGTCCGTTCCGCATGATCGGCACCATCCTCGAGGCCAATCCCTATCTCGGCCGCATCATCACCGGCCGCATCACCTCCGGCAGCGTCAAGCCGAACCAGCAGGTCAAGGTGCTGGGCGGTGACGGCAAGCTGATCGAAAGCGGCCGCATCACGAAAATTCTTGCCTTCCGAGGCATCGAACGTACGCCGCTCGACGAAGCCGACGCCGGT
>DATHMA010000124.1:0-2964 GCA_035487555.1 Bradyrhizobium sp.
CGCGACATCGAGCATCGCATTCGGTCGATCATCCGCTGGAATGCCATCGCCATCATCCTGCGGGCCAACAAAGAATCGTCCGAACTGGGCGGCCACATTGCCAGCTTCCAGTCAGCGGCGACCCTCTACGATATCGGTTTCGGGCATTTCTGGCACGCGCCGTCGGCCAATCATGGCGGCGATCTGATCTACATGCAGGGGCACTCCGCCCCCGGCATCTATGCGCGTGCCTTCGTGGAAGGACGGCTCAGCGAAGAGGCGTTGCTGGCGTTCCGACAGGAGGCTGGCGGCCAGGGCCTGTCGTCGTATCCGCATCCCTGGCTGATGCCCGACTTCTGGCAGTTCCCCACCGTGTCGATGGGGCTCGGGCCGTTGATGGCGATCTACCAGGCGCGGTTCCTGAAATATCTGCACGGGCGCGGCATTGCCGATACCGCCGCTCGCAAGGTCTGGGCCTTCATGGGCGACGGCGAGATGGACGAGCCGGAATCGCTCGGTGCCATTTCGCTTGGCGGCCGCGAGCAACTCGACAACCTGATCTTCGTCATCAATTGCAACTTGCAGCGGCTCGACGGCCCGGTGCGCGGCAACGGCAAGATCGTGCAGGAACTGGAAGGCATGTTCCGGGGCGCTGGCTGGAATGTCATCAAGGTGCTGTGGGGCTCAGAATGGGACCAGCTGCTCGCCAAGGATGCGTCCGGCATGCTGCGCAAGCGCATGGAGGAGTGCGTCGACGGGGAATACCAGGACTTCAAGTCGAAGAACGGCGCGTACGTGCGCCAGCAGTTCTTCGGCAAGTATCCAGAAACCGCCGCGCTCGTGAAGGACATGAGCGACGACGATATCTGGGCGCTGCGCCGCGGTGGCAGCGACCCGGTAAAGGTCTATGCTGCTTATGCGGCGGCCGTGAAGCACGCGGGACAGCCGACCGTGATCCTCGCCAAGACCGTGAAGGGCTATGGCATGGGCGAGGCGGGCGAAGGCCAGATGATCACCCATCAGCAGAAGAAGATGGGTGTGGACGCGCTGCGCAAATTCCGTGACCGCTTCGCGATCCCCGTCACCGACGCCAAGCTCGAAGAAATCCCCTTCCTGAAGCTGGCAGAAGGCGGTCCGGAGCAGAAATACCTGCAGGAGCGTCGCCGGCAGCTAGGCGGGAGCCTGCCGCAGCGGCGGCGCAAGTCGGCGTCCCTCGAGGTGCCGGAGCTTTCCGCCTTCAGCGCGCAGCTAGCCAGCACCGAACAGCGCGAAATCTCCACCACGATGGCGTTCGTGCGCATCCTCAACACGCTCCTGCGCGACAAGACGTTCGGAAAATTCGTCGTGCCGATCGTGCCGGACGAGTCGCGGACCTTCGGCATGGAGGGCATGTTCCGCCAATTCGGCATCTTCTCGCAGGTGGGCCAACTCTATAAGCCTCAGGACGCCGACCAGCTGATGTACTATCGCGAGGACAAGTCCGGCCAGATGCTTCAGGAAGGCATCAACGAAGCTGGCGCCATGTCCTCATGGATCGCGGCCGCGACGTCGTACAGCACGAGCAACGCGCCGATGATCCCGTTGTATATCTACTATTCGATGTTCGGTCTGCAGCGCGTGGGCGATCTCGCCTGGGCGGCAGGCGATATGCGCTGCCGCGGATTCCTGCTCGGCGGCACCGCCGGACGGACCACCCTCAACGGCGAAGGACTGCAGCACGAGGATGGCCATAGCCACCTGCTCGCCGCTACCATCCCCAACTGCGTCTCATACGATCCGACGTTTGCCTATGAGGTCGCGGTCATCATCCAAGATGGGCTGCGGCGTATGTTCAAGGATCAGGCCGACGTCTACTACTACATCACGTTGATGAACGAGAACTACCCGCACCCCGCGATGCCGAAAGGCGCAGAGGAGGGAATACGCCGCGGCATGTACCTGTTCCGCGAAGGGGCGGGAAAGAAGAACGAGCCGCGCGTCCAGCTTCTCGGGTGCGGCACCATCCTGCGCGAAGTCATCGCCGCCGCGGAGCTCCTGCAGAACGACTTCGGCATCGCAGCCGACGTCTGGAGCTGCCCGAGTTTCAACGAACTGCGCCGGGACGGCCTCGCGGCCGAGCGGTGGAATCTGCTTCATCCATCGCAGACGCCGCGCAAGAGCTACGTAGAGGAATGCCTCGACGGTCGCCAGGGGACGGTCATTGCATCGACGGATTACATGCGCGCCTTCGCCGAGCAGATCCGGCCGTACGTGCCGCAGCGCTATGTGTGCCTCGGCACCGACGGTTTCGGTCGCAGCGACTACCGGGTGGCGTTGCGGAAGTTCTTCGAGGTCAACCGCCATTACGTGGTGGTCGCGGCGCTCAAGTCGCTGGCCGACGAAGGGGTGGTGCCGAAACCAAAGGTTGCCGAGGCGATCGCCGCCTATGGAATTGATCCGGAGCGGCCACCGCCCTGGACCATGTGACGGAGACACCGGTGGCGCGGACAAGGATGCCGCGCCGCGTTTCGCAACAGCACGCACCCGTGGGGCGTTACGATGGGTGAAACTAGGCAGGTCCTCGTTCCCGACATCGGCGACTTCAAGGAAGTCCCGATTATCGAAATTCAGGTGAAGCCCGGCGATCGCATCACCGCCGAGGCGCCCTTGATCACGCTGGAGTCCGACAAGGCCTCGATGGAGGTCCCCTCCCCGTCAGCGGGCGTCGTGAAGAACATTGCGGTGAAGCTCGGCGACCGGGTGAGCCAGGGCGCGCCGATCCTCACGCTCGAGCTCGACGGGACCGGCGCCGCCGCGGAAGCGGCGAAACCAGCCGTCACCGCGCCGCCGGCGCCGACCAGCGCCCCGGCGGGGGTCGCCGAGGTCCGGGTACCGGACATCGGCGACTTCAAGGACGTGCCGATCATCGAGGTCATGGTCAAGGCCGGCGACACGGTCAAGCCGGAACAGCCGCTGGTCACCCTTGAATCCGACAAGGCCTCGATG
>DATHMA010000125.1:0-19928 GCA_035487555.1 Bradyrhizobium sp.
GTCGAAATAGTAATTGATTGAATCGATTTACCTGCGTGCACCATTCACCTCTCCCCAACGGGGAGAGGTGAAGTACCGATGTAGCCCGCGAAAGCGATCAGGCCTCGACCGCGAATTTTCGCAAATGCTCCACCAGTAGCCTTGCCGGCCGCGGCAGGGATTTGAAGCTGCGCGCGCAAATCACGAGCTTGCGGTTGGCCCAGGTGTCGCGAATCCGCACCGTCGCGATCGGCATCGTCCGCGAGCAGCGCTTTGCGGCGGCTTCCGGCACCACGGCGACGCCGACATCGGCCGCTACCATCTGACAGATCGCGTCGAAATCGCGCAGCCGGGCGCGAAAATGCAGCCGCATGCCGAGCCGCGCGGCGTGCCTGGAAATATGCATCTGCAGCGCGGTCGTGTTGGTCAGCCCGACGAAGCTGCTTGCCGCCACCTCCAGGAAATCGATCTGGCGGCGACCGGCCAACGCTCCCTTTCGTGCGGTGACCAAAGTGAGACGGTCTTCGCTGAACGTAAAGCGTTCGACATTGTCAGGCAGCGCATGCTCGGCGGCAAAGCCGAGATCGGCCGCGCCGGTCGCAATCGCGTGAGCAATGTCGGTACTCTCGCGTTCCTCGACATCGACATTGATATCGGGGTGGGCGCGCAGGAAGGAAGCGAGCGCCCGCGGCAGATGCTCCGACAGCCCAGAGGTGTTGGCGAGGAGTTGCACGCTCGCGCGCACGCCGGAGGCAAAACGCGCCAGATCCCCGCGCATCGCATCGACGTTGTGGATGACGAGCCGCGCATGATCAAGCAGGGTTTCGCCGGCGGCCGTCAGCTCGACGCCGCGCCGGCCGCGCTTGAACAGCGCTACCGCAAACGCTTCCTCCAGCCCCTTGATCCGCGCGCTGGCGGAAGCGAGCGCCAGATGCGCGCGATCGGCACCGCGCGTGATGCTGCGGCTGTCCGCCACCGCGATGAAGAGCTGCAGATCAACCAGGTCGAAACGCATGGGGTTCGCCCGAGCTTTTTGGTTGAGTATGTTCGTTTCGGAAAACCGCTGCACACTTTGCGCTAACGCGGCGCTCCGGCTCCGGATCATGCTCTAGCCTTCGTCATGAACGAAGGCTATCTCCGTAACCTCCACATTGTGCCTGATGTTCGGATCAGTCAATGTCCCGGCCATGATGCACCCAGAACCCCTGCTCTATTTCATCGCTGCCGTGTTCCTGTTGGCCGGCTTCGTCAAAGGCGTCGTCGGGCTCGGCCTACCAACGGTCTCGATGGGCCTGCTCGCGGTGACGATGGCGCCGAGCCAGGCGCTGGCCATCGTCATCGTGCCGGCGGTGGTCACCAATGTCTGGCAGACCTTTGTCGGCTCTTATCTGCGCGACATTCTGCGGCGGCTATGGCCGCTTTTGATCGGCACCGCGCTCGGCGTCTGGCTCAACCGCGGCTCGCTGACCGGGTCTTATGCGCATTACCTGCCGATCGCACTCGGCGTGCTGCTCGTGATCTACGCCGTCGTTGGCCTGAGCAAATTCGCCTTCGCCGTGGCGCCGCGCAACGAGAAATGGGTCGGCGGCATTGTCGGCCTCATCACCGGGATGATCTCGGCCGCGACCGGCGTGCAGGTGATTCCATCGATGCCGTTCCTGCAGGCGATCGGCATGGAGAAGGATGAATTGGTGCAGGCGCTCGGCGTGTTCTTCACCGTCGCAACAGTGATGCTGAGCGTCAATCTTACCACTTCGGGCCTGCTCACCGCCTCGACCGCGCTGCCCGGCGCCATCGCGATGGCCTGCTCCTTTGCCGGCATGTTCATCGGCCAGGCCGTGCGCACGCGGATGCCGGCGGACGCGTTCCGCCGCTGGTTCCTGATCGCGATGATCTTTCTCGGCGTCTATCTCGCCGCTGCGGCGATCTATAAACTCTACGCGTAGCATGTGAGCTGCCGTAGCCCGCATGAGCGCAGCGACATGCGGGACTTTTCCCGGGTGTCGCTTTGCTCACCCGGGCTACAATTTTATCGTGGGTCAGCGCGAAAACATCGCCATGCGGGCGCCGAGATAGACGAAGGTCCCGCCAAGTAGGCGATTAATCCAGCTCTTGAGCCGGCCGGACGCGCGTATGCGGCTTGCCGCCGTCGCCGCCACGGCGGCATAGGCAAGACAGACCAAGGTACCGTTGGCGATGAAGATGGTGCCGAGCAGCAGGAAGGCCAGCGCCTGATGCGGCGCCTCGGCGCTGACGAATTGCGGCAGGAAGGCGAGAAAGAACAGCGCGACTTTCGGGTTCAGCGCGTCGGTCAGTGCGCCCTGCCAGAACACCTTTGAGAGCGACATCGCGGGCGCCCCGCCCGCGGTTTCGCCTGCCTGCCCGCCGTCACGCGTCAGCAACATCTTGATACCGATGAAGCAAAGATAGGCCGCGCCCGCCCATTTCACGAGCATGAACGCGGTCGCCGAGGCCGCGAGCAGCGCCGACAGCCCGATCGCGCAGCCAAACACATGAACGAGGCAGCCGGTCGAGATGCCGAATGTCGCAACGGCGCCGCCGCGCCAGCCGAATTGGGCGCTGCGCGCAATCACATAGGCGAGGTCCGGCCCCGGCGCGAGGCTGAGCACGAGCCCCGATATGACAAAGAGCCAGAGGTCGTGGATGCCCAACATTTGAACGGTTCCTGTGTGTACAGAGAGTCGGTGAAACGCCGCAGGCCGACCTTATACAGGCCTGTTGCGGGGCATGACTATTGCGTCCGGGCAGGTCTTCCGCCAGATACGGGGAGAAATCTGCAGCCGATCGCCCACACCGAGGTGCCGCGATTTGCTTGCGTGGAGCTGATGGAACGACGTCTCGCCGCCATTGTGTGCGCCGATATCGCCGGCTATTCCCGCATGATGGGGGCCGACGAGGCGGGGACGCATGCCTCGTTCAAGGCCCACCGCAGCGCCATCTATCCGATCATCCTCAATCATGGCGGGCGGCTGGTCAAAAATACCGGCGACGGCTTCCTGCTGGAGTTTCCGAGCATCGTCGGCGCCATCGAGGCCGCGGTCGAGATGCAGACCGTGATGACGGAACGAAATCATCATTTGCCGTCCGACCGCGCGATGCATTTCCGCATGGGCGTCCATATGGGCGACGTCATCACCGACGAAGATGAGGTATTCGGCGACGACGTCAACATCGCGGTCCGGCTCGAATCGGTCGCCCCTCCCGGCGGCATCGCCGTGTCGGAGAAGGCCTGTGTCGAAGCTGGCAAACGCCTCAGCGTCACGCTCAACGATACCGGTCCACATCGCTTCAAGAACATCGCCGATCCGATTGCGGTCTGGAACTGGGCGCCGGAGGGCGCGGAGCTGCAAAGCCGTGTCTCCGCCGACCACGCCAGTGCGCCCGCGCAATACCGGACCGCAATCATCGGCGTGCTGCCCTTCGACAATCTCTCCGGCAGCGCGGATGAATATTTTTCCGACGGCCTGACCGAGGACCTGATCCACGCGCTGTCGCTGCAGTCGTTCTTTCGCGTGCTGAGCCGCAGCTCGACCTTCCCGTTCCGCGGCAAGGCTTCAAGCACCCGCCTGATCGCCCGCGAGATCGACGCGACCTATCTGATCCAGGGCTCGGTGCGCCGCGCCGGCAACAAGATCCGCGTCACCGCCGAGCTGATCGCGCCCGAGAGCGGCGAGCAGCTCTGGACCGGCCGCTACGACCGCGACATCGACGATCTCTTTGCGTTGCAGGACGAGCTCACGACCAGCCTGTCGGGCGCGATCGCCCCGGAAATTTATCGCGCCGAAGCCTCGGCCATGGCACGGCCCGACCTGACGGCCTGGGATCGCTTCCTCAAAGGCCTGTCGCATTATTATCGCGAGACCAAGGAGGATTTCGAAGCCTCGATCGACTTCTTCAAGCAGGCAACCGCGCTCGATCCGACGCTCTCGATTGCGCGGGCCTATCTCGCGACCATCATGGTGCAGGGCGTGCAATATGGCTGGCTCAAGAGCAGCCGGCAGTTATGGGTCGACGCGATGGAGCTTGCCGAAAGCAGCGTGCGGCTCGACCCGCGCTCGTCCTTTGCCTATTCGATCCTCGCCTACATGCACGTGATGCAGGGGCGCTACGACGCCGCGCACGAGGCGATCCGCCGCGCGGTCGAGCTCAACCCCTACGACATGGGCGCGCGCGGCGTGCAGGGCATCTGCCATCTCGTGGTCGGCGAGCATCGCGAGGCGATCGAGCTGCTGTCGATGGCGGTCCAGCGCGGCAACAGCGACCCGCGCTATCAATGGGGGGCGTCGATCGCGTTCAGCCATTATCTGCTCGGCCACTACGACGCCTGCCTGTCCTGGGCTCGGGAAGCGCTCTATTTCAATCCCAATCATCTCCAGGTGCTGGCGGTAAGGGCCGCGGCGCTGGCGCGGCTGGGGCGGCCTGAGGAAGCGGCGCAAGCCCGCGATGTTCTGCTCAGCAATTATCCGGATTTCACCATCGAGCGCAACTTGCGGAATTTCTTCTGGAAGAAGCCCGACGACCTCGCCCATTACCGCGAAGGCCTGGTGAAGGCCGGCGTACCCTACGGCAAAATCGAGCTGGTCGCCAAGCGCGCAGCGGATTAGGCAAACCGTCCGATAGGACGGGATGGACTTCCGCCGCACCTTGCTCTGCTCAGACGGATGCAGCCTTGGCTCCGATTGCGTCAAGCGCGGTGAGCGCATCATCGGGCACATGAAGCTCCACTGCCGCGAGGTTCTCCTTGAGATGCGCGACAGACGAAGTGCCGGGGATCAGCAGGACGTTGGGCGCACGGTGCAGCAACCAGGCGAGTGCGATCTGCATCGGTGTGGCGCCGAGGCGTCGAGCGACCGCGGATAATGTGTCCGATTGCAGAGGCGAGAACCCGCCGAGGGGAAAGAATGGCACATAGGCGATACCCGCGCGGGCCAGATCGTCGATCAGGCGATCATCGCTCCGATGCGCCACGTTGTAGTGGTTCTGCACGCAGACGATGTCGCAGATCCGCTGTCCTTCCCTGACCTGGGTTGGTGTCACATTGCTCAGTCCGATATGACGCACCAGGCCCTGACGTTGGAGATCGGCCAGGACACTGAGCGGCGTCTCGATCGAGCCCTCGGCAGGACCATGCGGATCGAACATGGCGCGGAGGTTGACCACGTCGAGCACATCAACAGCGAGATTGCGCAGATTGTCGTGGACCGCCGAGGTCAATTCGTCCTTCGAGAAAGCGGGAATCCAGGATGCATCCTCGCCGCGCCTGGCACCGATCTTGGTGACGATGACGAGATCTTGCGGATAGGGATGCAGCGCTTCGCGGATCAGCTGGTTGGTCACGTGCGGGCCGTAGAAATCGCTGGTGTCGATATGGTTCATGCCGCTCGCCACAGCTGCGCGAAGCACGGTGCGCGCTGCCTCAAGGTCCCTGGGCGGGCCGAACACGCCGGGCCCTGCGAGCTGCATGGCGCCGTAGCCGATGCGGTTCACGGTGCGTCCGCCGATGGTGAAGGTGCTGGACTGGTTGGACATGACGATCTCCTCTCGATTACCGTCAAACTAGGCGTTGTCGACGCGTGCGATAATGGCGCATAATCCGTACAGTCTGTGCGGAATGGCGAACAATGGCGACTGATCTGGGCGATCTCAACGCCTTCGTGGCAGTGGCGGCTGCCGGGGGCTTTCGCGACGGCGCTCGTTTAACCGGCGGCAGTGCCTCCGGCCTGAGCGAAGCAGTCCGTCGTCTGGAGGCACAACTCGGCGTCAGGCTGCTTCACCGCACGACACGCAGCGTGGCGCCGACCGAAGCCGGCCAGCGTCTGCTCGAACGCCTGCGCCCGGCGATGGCCGAAGTGGAAGCCGCGCTCGACGTGGTGAACAATTTTCGTGACAGGCCTGCCGGCACGCTAAGACTCAATGTCCCGACCAGTGCCTCCAGGCTCGTGCTGCCCGCGATCGTCCCGCCGTTTCTCGCCGCCTATCCGGAGATCCGGCTGGAGGTGACCGCCGAGGAAAGTTTCGTCGACGTGCTCGCGGCCGGCTGTGATGCAGGCATTCGCTATGAGGAAAAGCTGGAGCAGGACATGGTCGCGGTGCCGATCGGTCCGCGTGTCCAGCGCTTCGCGGCGGCCGCCGCTCCCGCCTATCTCGATCGTCGCGGCCGGCCCAAGCAACCGCGAGAGCTGCTCGACCACGCCTGCCTGCGCAGTCGATTTGGTAGCGGCACGATGCCGCCTTGGGAATTCGAACGCGACGGTGAGGTTGTGCGCGTCGATCCGACGGGACCGCTGCTTGTGAGCATCCCGGGAGCGATCGATCTCGCGATCGAGGCAGCGGTCGCAGGTACCGGCATCGTGTACCATTTCGAGGACTGGCTGCGCCCGCATCTCGACAGCAGGCAACTCGAGCCGGTCCTGGAATCCTGGTGGCCGCGCTTTAGCGGCCCGTTCCTCTATTACCCCGGACGCCGCCTCGTGCCCGCACCGCTGCGGGCCTTCGTCGATTTCATCAAGGCCGATGCCAGCGACAGAAAGCGGAAAGCACCTTCGCGCGGTCGTCAGGGCTGACGGCTAGCTCGCTGGCACGGACTGCTTGGCCTGTCCCAGCAAAAGCAGCAGCAACGGTGCCAACGGTCCGACCACCGCCGCTGTCCAGGCCCAGGCCCGAGGAGATCGTTCACGCTCCTCCGCCATGACTGCGGAAAGCGGGATCGACAGAGTCGATACGATGACAATGAGCCAGTACATCCGGCCATCTCCGTTTCCGGATCGGACCATAGCATGCTGCCGGCATCCGAAGCCTCAGCTCCGCGAAAAGTGAAAGCCGTCAGCCTTTACCCGAACAGCGGCGTGCCCGGGACAAACGCATCGAACGCGGCCCAGAATTGCGCGCGGTAGCGGTCCTGCTCCTGCAGGATCTCGTGCTTGGAGCCGGCGATGACGAGATGCGAGCCGGCGCGCAAATGATAGGCGAACTCCTCGATCGCCGCCGTCGAGACCACTTCGTCGCTGGAAGCGGCCAGCATCAGGATCGGCTGGCGGATCTTCGAGGGATAATACTGCTGCCGGAACGTATTCATGGCGCGGAAGGCGGTATCAGCCCAGGCGACCGTGGGCGAGGCGATGCCGAGCGTCGGGTCTTCCTCGATGACCGCGGCATTGCGCGCATAGCGCACGGGATCGCTGGTGAGCGGGTTGTTGATGAAGGTGCGGGTGCCGGTGATCGTGTCGTCGCCGCCGGGAACGTAGCGGCCGCCCTGCCCCGAAAGCCGCATCGCCTTGAGCAGGATGCGCACCGGCAGCGACGTGGCGCGTCCGGGCAGATCGATCATCGGCGCCGACAGCACCATGCGGTCGAACCAGCGCTTGCCGGCGTGCGCCAGCCGCAGCATCACGGCGCCGCCCATCGAATGGGCCAGCGCGAAATGCGGCGGCGGACAATCCGGCAGCACCACCTGCTGCACGAAAGTCTCGACATCGGTCTCATAGTCGGAGAAGTCGCGGACATAGCCCTTGCGCGGATCGCGAAGGCGCCGCGACGAATGCCCCTGCCCGCGCCAGTCGATCATGGCAACCGCAAAGCCGCGGTCGCGCAGGTCGCGCACGGTCTCGAAATATTTTTCGATCATCTCGCCGCGGCCCTGGAAGAGGCAGACGGTGCCCTTGCGCCCCGCTGGCGGCGCCCAGCGCGCAAAGCGCAGCTCGGCGCCGTCGGGCGTGCGGATGGTGCCGGTGACGACGTTTTCAGGAACGGGATTGGCGGGAATCGAAACCAGCGTCATGGAGGCGATCGGTAGGAGGAAAGCACTGAAAAACAAGGGATATGAGGGTCAAAAAAGGCTTCACTCCCGCCCTCTTGAACGCCGTGTTGCCTTCTCCCATATCACCATCGTGCAGGCCACTACCAGCGTTTCGCGATCTCGGAACGCGCAGGCTGCACAAGACTAAAGCCCGGCCCGATGGCGGGCGGGTTACCCAAAACAGTCGCTCAATGGAGGACTATTCCTATGCGCACCTACGATCTCACTCCGTTTTATCGTTCCACCGTCGGCTTCGATCGCCTTTTTTCCCTGCTCGACCAGGTAAATTCTGACGGCGGCAACGGCTATCCCCCCTACAACATCGAGCGCACCGGCGAGAATGCCTATCGCATCTCGGTCGCCGTCTCCGGCTTCGCCAAGGACGAGCTCTCCATCGTCGCGAAGGAAAACACGCTGACGATCAAGGGCGAGAAGGCTGGCGGCGAGAACGCCAAGGACAAGTCCGAAGTGCTCTATCGCGGCATTGCCGCGCGCGCCTTCGAGCGGGTGTTCCAGCTCGCCGATTTCGTGGTGGTGAAGAACGCTTCGCTTGAGCACGGGCTGCTCCACGTCGACCTCGTCCGCGAGATCCCCGAGGCCAAGAAGCCCCGCAACATTCCGATCGGCACCCCGGCCACAGCGCCTCAGGTGGTCGACGGCTCGGCCGAGAAGGTCGCGGCCTGAGATCGAATTTCGCGTAAGCGTTGCTTCGCGTAATGAAACGCCCCGGGAAACCGGGGCGTTTTTTGTTGTCCATGGTGTGAAGAGCTACTCCAACCCCTGCGCCGCCGGCATGGCCTGGGTTGGCTGGATCGCGGGCTGAGGCTTGGCTTGGCCTACGGTGGTAGTCGACGACGGCTGACTGACACTTGCCTGCGCGGCGGGCGGCGGGCTTGCTGGAGCCGCGGCCGGCGGCGATGCAGGCTTGGTCTCGATCGCGGCCGATTGCTGCGGCGGCGCGGCCGGCGGACTGCCGGCAACGGCCGGTTTCGGCGACGGCAGCGGAACCGTGCGGCTCGCGACATGCGGTATCGAGGCCGGCGGCCGCGGCCCGCCGCGGATGACCGTCGGCGGCGGCAAGGAGGTCTCCGGGCCGTAACCCGGCATCTGGTCCGGCGCAAACGGGCCGACATAAGGGCCAGGACCATAGCCGCCGTAGGACGGCATGAAGCGCAGGATCCGCCCGTTACGGGCATCGATCACCAGCCGCCCGTCATTGCCGCCGCGATCGACGGCGGCGATGAAATAGACCAGGCCGCGCTGGTGCGGAACGCCGAGCGGCGAAAAGCCGTTGTCGCGCAGCACCGCATAGACTTCCTGCGGCGGCATCAATGGCGGACCATAGCCGCCATAATTGTAAGCGGGCGGCGGTCCGGGAGGCGGCGGTGGCGGCATGGCCGCATACGGTCCGTCAAAGTCGGAAGCCGCATGGTAGGAAGATCGGCCGGCATCGGTTGGCGCCAGCATCTGCGCATGAGCGGCCGTAGCCGCGAGCACGAAACCGGCCGTCATGGCCAAACCCTTGAAACGCATCATCGCAAACTTGCTCCAACAGCGCCCCATTAAGCCCGGCGACAAATCTGGGCTCTGATTTCGGCGGCGCTTGGGCGGGAACGCGGCGCGTTTGCTTCAAATCCGCGGCGCGCCAGCACGATCCGGACCCGGAGGGCCGCGCCAGCGCAAAGTGTGAAGCGGTTTTCCGAACAGATCATGCTTGAACAGACAGGACCGCACCAATCGACCCACAGATCAGGAATGCAGGACCATCAGGGAACGGGGACTTTCGAACGCTTGTGTGCTACGAAAAAATAAGGCAAGGTGGCAGTTAGGACAGCATAGCTGTCTCAAATTTCGTTGCGAAACCGGCATAGGGATTGCAACGATTGTTCGGCGCCAGCGCCGCAAAGGTACCAGGCAAAGACGTTCTCCGGGGACGTTGAACGCTTAGCCTGAACTCTGAAAATACGGCTCGCTTTTGGCCCGAACGGCGACCTCAGGGGTCCCGCGGAACGCCCAAGGTGCGCCGCAGACGAAGACACAACGAGGCCCTATTCGGGGAGACGCAAATGAGCGGATCGGAATTCGAGCGCGAACACATCGTGGCAGGAACGCTGTCGGCGAGCGCAGACTCGAAATCGGCCGACGTCACGCCCGAACTTCATCCTGAATTGCATACTTGGCGCCCCGAGGCCGAAGGTCTCTACGATCCGTCGCTGGAGAAGGATTCCTGCGGTGTCGGCTTCATCGCCAACATCAAGGGCAAGAAGTCGCATCAGATCGTCTCTGATGCGCTGAGCATTCTCTGCAACCTCGAGCACCGCGGCGCCGTCGGCGCCGATCCGCGCTTCGGTGACGGCGCCGGCATCCTGGTGCAGATCCCGCACGCGTTCTTCAAGCGCAAGGCGGCCGAGATCGGCTTCCAGCTGCCCGAGCCCGGCGAATACGCCATCGGCGCGCTGTTCATGCCGAAGGACAATGCGTGGCGGAAGGTGATTCAGAGCATCATTGCCGAGCAGATCAAGGCTGAAGGCATGATGCTGCTCGGCTGGCGCGACGTGCCATCCGACAACTCCTCGCTCGGCGTCACCGTGAAGCCGACCGAGCCCTATCACATGCAGGTCTTCATCGGCCGCAATGGCTCGGCGAAGACCGAGGACGAGTTCGAGCGTCGTCTCTACATCCTGCGCAAGTCGATCTCGCAGGCGATCTATCAGCGCCGCGACCGCGGCATGGCCGGCTATTACCCGTGCTCGATGTCGTGCCGGACCGTGATCTACAAGGGCATGTTCCTCGCCGACCAGCTCGGCAAGTATTACGCCGATCTGCACGAGCCGGATTTCGAGAGCGCGCTGGCGCTGGTGCATCAGCGCTTCTCGACCAACACCTTCCCGACCTGGTCGCTGGCGCATCCCTACCGGATGATCGCCCATAACGGCGAGATCAACACGCTGCGCGGCAACGTCAACTGGATGGCGGCACGACAGGCTTCCGTCAGCTCCGACCTCTATGGCAAGGACATCAACCGTCTCTGGCCAATCTCCTATGAGGGCCAGAGCGACACCGCCTGCTTCGACAACGCGCTCGAATTCCTGGTGCAGGGCGGCTACTCGCTGCCGCACGCGGTCATGATGATGATTCCGGAAGCCTGGGCCGGCAATCCGCTGATGGATGAGAAGCGCCGCTCGTTCTACGAATATCATGCCGCGATGATGGAGCCGTGGGACGGCCCCGCCGCGATTGCGTTTACCGACGGCCGCCAGATCGGCGCCACCCTCGACCGCAACGGCCTGCGGCCCGCGCGTTATCTCGTCACCAGGGACGACCGCATCGTGATGGCGTCTGAGATGGGCGTGCTCACGATCCCGGAGGACGAGATCATCACCAAGTGGCGCTTGCAGCCCGGCAAGATGCTGCTGGTCGACCTGCAGGAAGGCCGCCTCATTCCCGACGACGAGATCAAGGCGCAGCTTGCCAAGAGCCATCCCTATCGCGAGTGGCTCGACCGCACGCAGATTCAGCTCGAGGAATTGCCGGCCACGGCCGCCAAGGGCGTGCGCTCGAACCTGCCGCTATTGGATTTGCAGCAGGCCTTTGGCTATTCGCAGGAAGACATCAGCATCCTGATGACGCCGATGGCCTCCACCGGCGAGGAAGCCACGGGATCGATGGGCAACGACACGCCGATCTCGGCGCTGTCGGACCGGCCGAAGCAGCTGTTCACCTATTTCAAGCAGAACTTTGCGCAGGTCACGAACCCGCCGATCGACCCGATCCGCGAGGAGATCGTGATGAGCCTCGTCTCGATCATCGGGCCGCGGCCGAACCTGTTCGACCTGCAGGGTGTTGCCTCGACCAAGCGCCTCGAAGTGCGCCAGCCGATCCTCACCGACACGGATCTGGAAAAGATCCGCTCGATCGGCGAGATCGCGGAAAGCCATTTCAAGTCGCGCACGCTCGACACCACCTTCCACGCCGGCTTCGGTGCTTCGGGCATGGAGCAGGTGCTGGACGAGCTCTGCGCGCGCGCCGAAGGCGCGGTGCGCGAAGGCGTCAACATCATCATCCTGTCCGACCGCATGGTCGGCACCGACCGGATTCCGATCCCCTCGCTGCTCGCCTGCGCCGCCGTGCATCATCATTTGATCCGCACCGGCCTGCGCACTTCGGTCGGCATCGTCGTCGAGTCCGGTGAGCCGCGCGAAGTGCATCACTTCGCCTGCCTTGCCGGCTACGGCGCGGAAGCGATCAACCCGTATCTGGCGTTCGAGACCATCGTCGCGATGAAGGACCGCCTGCCGACCCCGCTCGACGACTACGAGGTCGTCAAGCGCTACATCAAGTCGATCGGCAAGGGCCTGCTCAAGGTGATGTCGAAGATGGGCATCTCGACCTATCAGTCCTATTGCGGCGCGCAGATCTTTGACGCCGTTGGCCTCAAGGCCGACTTCGTCGCCAAGTATTTTGCCGGCACGCATACCCGCATCGAAGGCGTCGGCCTGGCCGAGATCGCCGAAGAAACCACGCGCCGCCACGGCGACGCATTCGGCGACTCGCTGGTCTACAAGACCGCGCTCGATGTCGGCGGCGAATATGCCTACCGCACCCGCGGCGAGGATCACGCGTGGACCGCGGAGTCCGTCTCGACGCTGCAGCATGCCGTGCGCGGCAACTCGAAGGAGCGCTACCAGTCCTTTGCCAAGATCCTCAACGAGCAATCCGAGCGGCTCTTGACGCTGCGCGGCCTGTTCCGGATCAAGAGCGCCGAGGACGACAAGCGCAAGCCGGTGCCGCTCGCCCAGGTCGAGCCGGCCAAGGACATCGTCAAGCGTTTCGCCACCGGCGCGATGAGCTTCGGCTCGATCTCGCGCGAGGCGCACACCACGCTCGCGATCGCCATGAACCGCATCGGCGGCAAGTCCAACACCGGCGAAGGCGGCGAGGAAGCCGACCGCTTCAAGCCGCTGCCGAACGGCGACTCCATGCGCTCTGCGATCAAGCAGGTCGCCTCGGGCCGCTTCGGCGTGACGACGGAATATCTCGTCAACTCCGACATGATGCAGATCAAGATGGCGCAGGGTGCCAAGCCCGGCGAAGGCGGCCAGTTGCCCGGCCACAAGGTCGACGCCACCATCGCCAAGGTGCGGCATTCGACGCCGGGCGTCGGCCTGATCTCGCCGCCGCCGCATCACGACATCTATTCGATCGAAGACCTCGCCCAGCTGATCTACGACCTGAAGAACGTCAATCCGGACGGCAACGTCTCGGTGAAGCTCGTCTCTGAAGTCGGTGTCGGCACGGTTGCGGCCGGCGTTGCCAAGGCGCGCGCTGACCATGTCACCATCGCAGGCTTCGAGGGAGGCACGGGTGCATCTCCGCTGACCTCGATCAAGCATGCCGGCTCGCCGTGGGAGATCGGCCTTGCCGAAACCCACCAGACCCTGGTGCGCGAGCGGTTGCGCAGCCGCATCATCGTCCAGGTCGACGGCGGCTTCCGCACCGGCCGTGACGTCGTGATCGGCGCGCTGTTAGGGGCCGACGAGTTCGGCTTCGCCACCGCGCCCTTGATCGCGGCGGGCTGCATCATGATGCGCAAGTGCCATCTCAACACCTGTCCTGTCGGCGTTGCCACGCAGGACCCGGTGCTGCGCAAGCGCTTCACCGGCCAGCCCGAGCACGTCATCAACTACTTCTTCTTCGTCGCCGAGGAAGTCCGCGAGATCATGGCAAGCCTCGGCTTCCGCAGCTTCAACGAAATGATCGGCCAGACCCAGATGCTGGACCAGACCCGTCTGGTCGCGCATTGGAAGGCCAAGGGGCTCGACTTCTCGAAACTGTTCGTGCGGCAACCGGAGGCGAAGGGCCAGAAGATCTATCGCTCCGAGGCGCAGAACCATCATCTGGAAGCCGTGCTCGACCGCAAGCTGATCGAACGCGCCCAAGCCGCGCTCGACCGCGGCGCGCCGGTGAAGATCGAGACCGATATCCACAACACCGACCGCTCGGCGGGCGCGATGCTGTCAGGCACGTTGGCCAAGATCTACGGCCATGCCGGCCTGCCCGACGACACCATCAGCGTGAGCCTGAAGGGCACCGCGGGCCAGGCGTTCGGCGCGTGGCTTGCCAAGGGCGTCACCTTCGAGCTCGAAGGTGAAGGCAACGACTATGTCGGCAAGGGCCTCTCCGGCGGCAAGATCATCGTCAAGCCGCCACGCAATGCCGGCATCGTGCCGGAAGAGAGCATCATCGTCGGCAACACCGTGATGTACGGCGCGATCGAGGGTGAATGCTACTTCCGCGGCATCGCCGGCGAACGCTTTGCCGTGCGCAACTCGGGTGCGGTCGCTGTCGTCGAAGGCGCCGGCGACCATTGCTGCGAATACATGACCGGCGGCATCGTGGTCGTGCTCGGCAAGACCGGGCGCAACTTCGCGGCCGGCATGTCCGGCGGCATCGCCTATGTGCTGGATGAGGACGGCTCCTTCGACAAGCTCTGCAATATGTCGATGGTCGAGCTCGAGCCGCTGCTTTCGGAGGAGATGGTCAACGAAGGCACCTATCATCACTCCGGCGATCTCGAGGCCCACGGCCGGGTCGACGTGTTCAAGAATCTGCTCGACGCCGATATCGAGCGTCTGCATGTTCTGATCACCCGCCACGCCAAGGCGACCGGCTCGCGCCGCGCCGCCGAGATCCTGGCGAACTGGAAGGAATGGCTGCCGAAGTTCCGCAAGGTGATGCCGGTGGAATACCGCCGCGCCCTGAAGGAAATGAAGGCGAACGCCGACGCCGAACCGAAAATCGCGATCGGGGCGTAAGACACGGTATCGTCATTGCGAGCGAAGCGAAGCAATCCATGCCACAAGCGAAGAAATGGATTGCTTCGGAGCTCACGCTCCTCGCAATGACGAAAGTAACGAAGACCAACGTATTGATGCAGGGGCGTCAGGCTTAAATGGGTAAGGTCACAGGTTTTCTGGAAATCGAGCGGCACGACCGGAAGTACACGCCGGTCACCGAGCGCTTGAAGCATTTCAACGAATTCGTCGTCCCGCTGACGGAGAAAGAAACGCGCGACCAGGCCGCGCGCTGCATGAATTGCGGCATTCCCTATTGCCACGGCACCGGCGCGGTCGCGCCGGGCACGCCCGGCTGCCCGGTCAACAACCAGATCCCTGATTTCAACGACCTCGTCTATCAGGACAACTGGGAAGAAGCCTCGCGCAACCTGCACTCGACCAACAATTTCCCGGAGTTCACCGGGCGCATTTGCCCCGCCCCGTGCGAAGCCTCCTGCACGCTCAACATCGACGACAATCCGGTCACGATCAAAACCATCGAATGCGCCATCGTCGATCGCGCCTGGCAGAACGGCTGGGTAAAGCCGGAGATCGCGCCCACCAGGACCGGCAAGAAGGTCGCCGTCATCGGTTCGGGCCCCGCAGGGCTCGCCTGCGCGCAGCAGCTCGCGCGCGCCGGCCACGACGTGCATGTGTTCGAGAAATTCGCCAAGGCCGGCGGCCTGCTGCGCTACGGCATTCCCGACTTCAAGATGGAAAAGACCGTCATCGACCGCCGCATCAAGCAGATGGAAGGCGAAGGCGTCACCTTCCATTATGGCGTCCACGTCGGTGCCAACGGCGCGCTCGATCCGCGCGAGATGCTCAACGACTATGACGCGATCGCGCTGACCGGCGGCGCGGAAGCCCCGCGCGACCTGCCGATCCCCGGCCGCGACCTCGCCGGCATCCATTACGCGATGGACTTCCTGCCGCAGCAGAACCGCCGCGTCGGCAATGAGTCGCTCAACGGCACGGCCGACATTCTCGCCGGCGGCAAGCATGTCGTCGTGATCGGCGGCGGCGACACTGGCTCGGACTGCATCGGCACCTCGTTCCGCCAGGGCGCCAAATCCGTGACCCAGCTCGAGATCATGCCGGCGCCGCCCGAGCACGAGAACAAGGGCCTGACCTGGCCGAACTGGCCGCTCAAGATGCGGACCTCATCGAGCCAGGCCGAAGGCGCCGTGCGCGAGTACGCCGTGCTGACGCAGAAGTTCTCGGGCGGTGACGGCAAGGTGGCGAAACTGCATTGCGTCAAGGTCGACGACAAGTTCAAGCCGCTGCCCGGCACCGAGTTCGATCTCGACGCCGAGCTCGTGCTGCTGGCGATGGGCTTCGTCCATCCCGTGCACGAGGGCCTGCTGAAGATGCTCGGCGTCGACCTCGACCAGCGCGGCAATGTCCGCGCCAACATGGTCGACTACCAGACCTCGCGGCCGAACGTGTTCTCCGCCGGCGACATGCGCCGCGGCCAGTCGCTGGTGGTCTGGGCCATCCGCGAAGGCCGCCTCTGCGCGCAGGCGATCGATCGGTTCCTGATGGGGACGACGAACCTGCCGCGGTAAGGATCGCAGTCGACGCCGCACAATCGGGCGACGAGAACGCGAGGCCCGCGCCATAATCTTGGTGGCGTAACGCGATGATGCCATGTCCGCTTCGCTCACAAAGCGACCGAGATTGTGCGGCCGCGCAGTATGTCGCGAAGGGCCGGCAGAGGACATCAAAGCTTCTAGTGTGCCATCGCGATGTCACCCGACAATTGCTCGCGCCTTACGTCGATGCGCAGCATCACCACAACGATCGCGCCCACCAGCGCGCACCCCGCCAACAATAGAAGGCCCGCGGTAAAGTTGCCGGTCAAATCCTTTAAATAGCCCATCGCGTAAGGACCGGCGAAACCGGAAAGATTGCCGAGCGAATTGATCGCGGCGATGCCGGCGGCAGCCGATGCTCCCGTCAGGAAACTTGCCGGCAGCGGCCAGAACATCGGGGGCACCGCAGAGACGCCGATCTGTGCAAAGCAAAGCAACCCCATGACGATGACGGGGTTGGAAACGACACCTGCCAATCCGATCCCTACCGTGGCCATCAAAAGCGCCGCGGCGACGTGGCCTTTCCGTTCCATGGTGCGATCGGAATGACGTCCGAGCAGCACCATGCCTATGGCCCCGAAAACGAACGGAAGCGCTGCGAGTAATCCGGTCTGCGTATCGCTGACGCCAAATCCCTTGATGATGGTCGGCAGGAAGAACGCCACGCCGTAACTTGCAGCATTCAGGCAGAAGTAGACCAGAGCGCACAATAAAATGCGCGGATCCGTAAGCGCCTGTCCCAGGGACAGGTGTTCGACCTTCTCCTTGTTTCGCTTCTCGGTGGCTTGCACGTTCTCCAACCACGCAATCTCATCTTGTTGCAGCCATCGGGCCTGCCGCGGGAGATCGGTGAGATAGACCAGGACACCGATGCCCACCAGAACCGACGGCAACGCCTCGAGAATGAACAGCCACTGCCAGCCGTCCAATCCCCAACCCGTCAGGCCGAGCAGCATGCCGGAGATGGGTGATCCGACGATGGACGAAATCGGGATCGCCAGCATGAACAAGCTGATGACCCGGGCACGGTAAACCGCCGGGAACCAGAGGGTCAGATAGAAGATGATGCCGGGAAAGAAGCCCGCCTCGCAGGCGCCGAGCAGCAATCGGAGAGCATAGAAAACGCCTGTGGTCGGCATTCCGGTCGCTGCCGATATCGATGGGATGAAAGCGAAAGCCGCCGAGACGATCCCCCACGTAATCATGATGCGGGCGATCCAAACGCGCGCGCCGACTCTTTCCAAAAAGATGTTGGAGGGTACTTCAAACAGGAAATATCCGACGAAGAACAGCCCGGCGCCCAGTCCGAACGCCGCTTCACTCAAACCAAGGGCCTGGTTCATGTGCAGCTTGGCAAAGCCGACATTGACGCGATCGAGGTAGGCCACGAAATAGCACACGATCAGGAACGGAATAAGCCGCCACATAACCTTGCCGATGACACGTTTCTCTACGGCTTCCATCGCGCAGCCTCCGCTTCGAAATCAAAAGGCCCGTTCAAAACTCCGGACTCAACTTTGAAAACTGTCACGATCGGGGACGATGAGTACAAATGGCATATTGATGTTCAGGCGGTAAGCACCCGCCTGCACAATTTGTCGAGTCACCTGCGTCCGAACAGTCCGCCCACCACGCCGCCAATCAGTCCACCTGGACCGCCTCCGCTGCGGTGATGGTGAGCACTCCCCCCGCCGCTATGTCGGGCCGGACGGTCGTCATCGGATCTGACGCTGGCGTGCGCCGCTGAAACGGACTCGGTCAGCAGTGCGTGATGCTGCAGCGTGTTGAGGAAGCCAGTCTGGGGATAGCCGCGCGCTGCTTGCCAGCGCGTGATGACGGCGCGGGTCGACTCGTCGAACCGACCGCTGACCTTGGTATCGAAGCCGAGACCGGTCAGCCGGCGCTGCACGTCGCGACGCTTTCCCTTGTCGAGGCCTATCTGATCTTCGGTTTCCTGAGTTGCCTCGTCGGCAACGACCGCCGGATCGAAGGATGCCAACAAGTTGCGGTCGTCCGTGCTCGGACCGGCATTGGCGACATTTGCACTGACGACGAATCCCAAGATTGACAATGCGATGATGAAGACACGCAATGGCTTATTCTTCCCTGATCTTGAAGTCTCTCAGCGTTGTCCTCGCTTTGAGAACTGATGTCAGGCAACTGTTATCCGGGTCAGTTGTTCCTTAGCGCGCGTCCGATGCGATACCGCATTGCACTGAGACTGCCCAACAAGAGAGGACAGTTGCGCGCCCGACTGTCCGGATTGGGTTCGACGCGCAACCGGAGCCGAAGCGCAACGCGCTACCCCACAAGACGCAAGCCGCGCCGAAACGCACGGTCAAAATCAAAAGAGTTCGCCGCCAGGGCGGCGACGCCATACGCAAAAGCCGCCAAGGTTTCCCCAGACGGCTTGTGCGTTGAGTTCTTACATGGAGGTGCGCTGCGTCGATCCGTAATCGAACGCGGTGCCTCTTGTTGTTTGGACGCACTGCCTCAATCAGGCGCGGGTGTGTTGCCAGTGTATCGGGCCAACGATCCCCGATTGTTATCAAGTGTGAATGGCGGCGCTGCTGATCAAGCCAGCGCTGCTGTCCTAAACGTGAACTGCGCCGACTAGATAGCCGACACGGCGCCGGTGCAGGCGATCAATGTCGGCGAAATCCCAATCAACAGACGTCGCAAGAGCGGCCCAACTGGTCCGTTCGGTGCCAATATCGGAAGTCGCGGCCGGAAGCGGAAGGGACGAAAACGGCGAGGACTCTGCTGTGTGAGTCATGATAGAAATTCGAACTGGCGGGCCATCAAGAATGTTCTCATTGAACGCGGTTGCGGATGTCCCGACAGTTCGACGCGATCGTTATCGGCTCCGGGCTTGGCGGCTTGACCGCCGGGGCACTGTATGCGCGGGCTGGCCATAGGGTTCTGGTGATCGAGCGAAACCAGAATTTTGGCGGAGCGGCGACGGTCTATCGGCATGGCGCCCTTGCAATCGAGGCTTCGCTGCATGAGATCGATGGGCTCGATCCCAAGGATCCAAAGGCGCCGATCCTGCAATCTCTCGGCCTTGATCGCGACGTCCCGTTCGTCGACGTTGGCGACTTGCACGAAGTTCGAAGCCCGCTTCTTGGCGAGCCTTTTATTTTGCCGCACGGGCTTGATGCTGCGCTAAACGCGGCGAAAAAACGCTTTCCCCGTCAGGGCAACGGGCTTGACGGCTATTTCGAGCGGATTTGTGCGATTCGCCACGCCGTTTCGACGCTGAGTGAACATCAAGACGATCGCGGTTGGTGGCTTTTGAACGCGCCGACCTTGCCGTGGCGATTGTGGCCGCTCATTCGCGATCGTCATTCAACGCTCAGCGAAGCTCTGCAACGCCTGTTCGGCGACGACGAAGCGGTCAAGCTCGCGCTTGCGCCGAATATCGCATATTATACTAACGACCCCGACACGATACCGTTTCTCTCCTTCGCTATCCCCCAGGCCTCCTATCTCTTAGGCGGCGGCCATTACATTCGCGGCGGCTCTCAGGTCCTGAGCGATCGGCTGGTTGCGATCGTGCGCGAAGCTGGCGGGGCATGCGAGGCGACCCGGGACGCGTCTGCAATCCTGCTCGAGGGCGATCGCGTTTGCGGCGTGCGGCATCACGCTCGCGACGCTCAAGATTCACAGGAGGATATTGCACCGATCGTGTTCGGGAATGCT